>NZ_JBGOSN010000100.1:0-4476 GCF_046335115.1 Paracoccus sp. P2
GATCAAAGAAACCCATCTGCGTCATCGCTGCATCCCCTATATGCCGGTTCACCATGTCACGATATCGCAGCGCCAAGGTCAGGGCAATTTTTAGAGGTGCCCTTCAGTTGTTTCACCAATCGAGATCTTCGCCGCCGATGAGGTTGGCCGTCGTCGGCACTGGTCAGACGAGGACAAGATCCGGATCGTCGAGGAAAGCCTGCGCGGTTACCGGCAAGGCTCGACGACGGCGCGCCGGTATGGGATTTCGCGGTCGCTGCTTTCGATCTGGCGGCGTGAGTATCGCAGCGGAACGCTAGGTGCGCCGGAGGCTGGCCGCGGTTTCGTGCCGCTGGTTATGGAGAGCGCACCGTCTGCGCCAGCGGAGCAGCGTTCGCGGGAAGCCGATGATGCCCGGATCGACATCACGCTGACGAACGGGCGGCGCATGACGATTCCTGTTTCGCTGGCCCCTTCGCATCTGGCGGCGTTGCTGGCCGTGCTGGATCCGCGATGATCGCCTTTCCGGCGGGGGCGCGCGTGTGGATTGCAGGCGGGGTGACGGACATGCGGTGCGGGATGAACAGCCTGGCGCTGAAGGTCCAGCAGGGCCTGGGTCGCGATCCGCACGGTGGCGAGATCTTCTGCTTCCGGGGGCGCAAGGGTGACCTGATCAAGGTGTTGTGGCACGACGGGGTCGGCATGTCGCTGTATCTGAAGCGGCTGGAGGCGGGGAAGTTCATCTGGCCGGTGAGCCAGAATGGCTCAGCCGTTCCGGTTTCGGCGGCGCAGCTCGGCTATCTTCTGGAAGGAATCGACTGGCGCAATCCGCGCTGGACGCAGCGGCCTGCCTCGGCGGGTTGATAGCCAAAATACCCTTGTTTTATTGGACTATTCCGGGGTTTCGTGATAGGTCTTCGGCATGTCGGAGACCACCTCGGAGATCGCTGTCCTGCGCGCCGCACTCGCCGCGGCAGAGGCTCGCGCATCTGCCGCAGAGGACGCCTTGGTCGCCGCCAAGGGGGAGTTGACCCAGGTTCAGGCGATCGTCTCGGCCTCTGAAGACATGATCCGGCACCTCCGACTGCAGATCGCCAAACTCCGCCGCGAGCAATATGGCCATGGTGCCGAACGCCATGCCCGGCTGATCGAGCAACTGGAGATGCAGCTCGAAGACATCGAGACCGACATTGCCGATGACCGGGCCAAGGCCGAGGCGACGGGCCCGAGGGCGATGGTCGCGGCCTTCGAACGCCGCCGCCCAGCCCGCAAGCCGTTCCCCGGGCATTTGCCCCGCGAGCGCGTCGTGGTTAAGGCGCCGACTTCCTGCACTTGCTGTGGTTCGGCGCGCATCGTGAAGATGGGCGAGGACATCACCGAGACGCTGGAGGTGATCCCGCGGCAGTGGAAGGTCGTGCAAACCGTCCGCGAGAAGTTCACCTGTCGTGACTGCGAGCGGATCAGCCAGTCGCCGGCGCCGTTTCATCCGACCCCAAGGGGCCGGGCCGGGCCGAACCTGCTGGCCATGATCCTGTTCGAGAAGTTCGGCCAGCACCAACCGCTGAACAGGCAGGCCGAACGCTACGCGAAGGAAGGGGTGGAGATCAGCCTCTCCACCCTCGCCGACCAGGTCGGGGCTTGCGCGGTCGCGCTGCAGCCGATTCACGATCTGATCCGCGCCCATGTCCTCGGCGCTGAACGATTGCATGCTGACGACACGACCGTGCCGCTGCTGGCCAAAGGTGGCACGCAAACCGCCCGGCTCTGGACCTATCTGCGGGATGACCGGCCCTTTGCCGGTGGGGCGCCGCCGGCAGCGCTCTATTACTTCTCAACCGACCGCAGGAAAGAACACCCGACCCGTCATCTGGCGGGCTGGACCGGCACCCTGCAAGCCGATGCCTATGGCGGTTACAACGACCTCTACCATGCCAGCCACAGGCCCGCGCCGGTGCTGAGCGCGCTGTGCTGGTCGCATGCCCGGCGCAAGTTCTTCGAACTGGCGGATATCAAAGCTACAGCCCGCAAGGGCAGATCGGTGGCCGAGGAGATCTCGCCCATCGCGCTGGAAGCGGTCAAACGCTTCGACGCCATCTTCGATGCCGAGCGCGAGATCACCGGCCTGACCGCCGAGGCCCGCCATGACGCCCGTCAGCGGCTGGTGCGCCCGATGGTCCAGGATCTGCACAACTGGTTGCGGACCGAACGCGCCCGAATGTCGAAGCACAACCCCGTCGCCAAGGCGATCAACTACATGTTCGAGGAGGACGGCCGCTGGGACGCCTTCACCCGCTTCCTCGATGATGGCCGCATCTGCCTTACGAACAACGCAGCAGAACGCGCGCTGCGGGGCGTCGCCCTCGGGCGGAAAGCCTGGCTCTTCGCCGGATCTCCGCGCGGTGGCGACCGCGCCGCCTTCATGTACTCCCTGATCGTCACGGCCAGGATGAATGACGTCGACCCGCAGGCTTGGCTGGCCGATGTCCTTGCCCGGCTGCCGGACATACCCCTGTCGCGCCTGCCGGAACTTCTTCCCTGGAACTGGTCGCAAATACCGCAAAGGAGGGCCGCATGACCCTGATCGCCCGCCTCCGGATCCTTCTGAACGACGTCGATCCTCAGCCGATGCGCCATATCGAGGTGCCGCTGAAGATCAGGCTCGACCGGCTGCATGAGGTGGTCCAGGCGGCGATGGGCTGGACGGACACCCATCTCTACGAATTCAGGGCCGGGGGGGCGGGCTGGGGCGTGCCCGATCCGGACGGATTCTACGACGGCCCGATGCCCGCGAAGAAGGCGACGCTGCAAAAGGTGCTCGAGGATACCGGCGCCAGGACGCTCCAGTATGTCTACGACTTCGGCGATGACTGGGACCACAGCATCCACATCGAGCGGGTGAGCGAGGCCAGCCAGGGCGTGACCTATCCAAGGCTTCTGAAGGCCAGCGGGGCCTGCCCGCCCGAGGATGTCGGCGGTGCTCCGGGCTACGAGGAATTCCTCGAAGCCCTCGCAGATCCGAACCACGAGCAGCACGACGACATGGTCGGCTGGTCAGGTGCAACCTTCGATCCCGAAGATGCCAGGATCGACAGGATCGTCGAACGCTTTGACCAACTCGCGAAGAAATGGTCCCCGCGGCCCGGCAAGCCCAAAGCACCCAAGCCCACTCCCTGAGCACGGACACCCGTCCGCGGCCTACGCCGGATGGTTACGTTTTCTCTACGCCACTTTCAATCGAACCTCGCTAGCCCCTCCGCCTGTCTTGACCACCTCGATTTGAACCGGGATCCGGTCTTTCATTGCCTGGACATGGCTGATCACGCCCACCGTTCGCCCCTGCGCCTGNCAAGGACTGGTGCGCCATGGCGCGATCTGCCCGAAGAGTTTGGCAAGTGGTCCTCGGTCTACCGGCAGTTCCGGCGCTGGACGCTCGCCGGGCTGTGGGAGGACATCCTGGATGCCTTGAACCACGCGAAGCTCGCGCCCGACAAGCTCCAGATGGTTGATAGCACTGTGATCCGCGCCCATCATCATGCGGCGGGCGCAAAAGGGGGACTCCGAAAGAGGCTCTTGGCCGTTCGAGAGGTGGCTTCTCGACCAAGATCCATCTCCGCGTCAACGGCGCAGGCCTCCCGATGAGGACCGAGATCACGCCGGGGCAGGATTCCGACTACACCGGCTATGATATGGTGATGGCCGACAACCTGCCGCAACCAGCAGTTCTGGTCGCCGACAGGGGCTATGACTCTGATAAAATTCGGGAAGACATCGAGAGCCGCAACGCCCTGCCCATGATACCGATGCGAAGGAACCGAAGGGTGCGCAAGGCTGTCGACATGACCATCTACACCCTGCGCAACATGGTCGAGCGCTGCTTCAACAAGCTGAAAAATAGCCGCCGCCTTGCAACCCGCTACGACAAAACCGCCGAAAGCTTCCTTGGCTTCGTCGACGTCGCCTGCATCAGGCTCTGGCTCCGCCATTTGTCAACATGACCTATCTACAGATGACGCGGCAGCGATCTGCGGTGTCAGTCGTGCGACGATTTATCGTTACTTCAACCTGACACGAGAGCCGAAGGCCGAGCACGTCGCGGCAACGATTGAAGCGACGGGTTGTGATGCAAAGTGGCTGCTGACGGGCATACGAACTGCCGAACCTGAGCCGCCCCGCACGGATTATTATATTGATCTGTTTACTGCATTTTTGGCCGCTCGCACGGCGTATGAGGCATATGAACGGGCGTATCAGGACCCGTCAACGCGGCATTCGATACCGGCGGAAATCACGAGACGTGTTTATGAGGCTGGCAAGCGGCTGGACAAGGTTGGTGGTTACGAGGCGATGACAGGTGCGGTTTATGCGTTTTATCCGAATGACGATGACCGCCGCGTGGCTCTGTTGCACAAATCGCGTGAGGGATTCATCTCGCGAATCCAGGGTGGTAGCTGGGATGCATGAGCAGACCCATACCCCCGACCTACAAGACCAGGAACT
>NZ_JBGOSN010000101.1:0-4410 GCF_046335115.1 Paracoccus sp. P2
CACAAGCGGTGGAGCATGTGGTTTAATTCGAAGCAACGCGCAGAACCTTACCAACCCTTGACATCCCAGGACCGGCCCGGAGACGGGTCTTTCACTTCGGTGACCTGGAGACAGGTGCTGCATGGCTGTCGTCAGCTCGTGTCGTGAGATGTTCGGTTAAGTCCGGCAACGAGCGCAACCCACACTCTTAGTTGCCAGCATTTGGTTGGGCACTCTAAGAGAACTGCCGATGATAAGTCGGAGGAAGGTGTGGATGACGTCAAGTCCTCATGGCCCTTACGGGTTGGGCTACACACGTGCTACAATGGTGGTGACAGTGGGTTAATCCCCAAAAGCCATCTCAGTTCGGATTGGGGTCTGCAACTCGACCCCATGAAGTTGGAATCGCTAGTAATCGCGGAACAGCATGCCGCGGTGAATACGTTCCCGGGCCTTGTACACACCGCCCGTCACACCATGGGAGTTGGGTCTACCCGACGGCCGTGCGCTAACCAGCAATGGGGGCAGCGGACCACGGTAGGCTCAGCGACTGGGGTGAAGTCGTAACAAGGTAGCCGTAGGGGAACCTGCGGCTGGATCACCTCCTTTCTAAGGAAGATGCTAGCAACCGGGCTTGCCCGGCTCGTGCATCGACTTAGCAGATGCCCAGATCAGGGCATCACATTCGACGGTCGGACCGTCCTCATATCCCTTCAGCAATCGAGAGCCAGGCCCGCCGTGACCCATTGGTGGCACGAGGGGTGTCCGGCCTGTGAATGGGTCGGTAGCTCAGGTGGTTAGAGCGCACGCCTGATAAGCGTGAGGTCGGAGGTTCAAGTCCTCCTCGACCCACCATCACCTTATCCTGGCCGATCCTGGCCGCTTGTCTGGGGCCTTAGCTCAGTTGGTAGAGCGCCTGCTTTGCAAGCAGGATGTCATCGGTTCGAATCCGTTAGGCTCCACCATTTCCCGACATGATCGGAAAGCGGATGCTTTCCCGTCCTGTCGGACGCGCGTGCATGGCACGCATTTCACATCGTTCAGAGAGATAATCGGCGTTGTCGGCCGCAACCGAGTGGGGTTGCGGTGGTCGTGAAGACCAACGGCAGCGTTGTCCAAGTCAAGTACACTAACCATGTCCCCTCGGTGAGGGGACAAAGTCCCTTCCTCGGAAGGGGCGGGAAACGTACATGCTTTTGACCGGAAGCGACCCCCGCGCAATGCAAAAGGACGCGGGATCGGGAGGCCTTTTGGGTCTTTCTTCTTCCGGATCAAATCAAGCGCGATAAGGGCGTTTGGTGGATGCCTTGGCAGCAAGAGGCGATGAAGGACGTGATACTCTGCGATAAGCCATGGGGAGCTGAGAATAAGCTTTGATCCATGGATCTCCGAATGGGGAAACCCACCTGAAACTCGATTGTTGTTACCCTTGGGTATCAACAATTGGGTTAACCAGGTACTTATCACCTGAATACATAGGGTTTTAAGAGCGAACCCGGGGAACTGAAACATCTAAGTACCCGGAGGAAAGGAAATCAACAGATACTCCCCCAGTAGTGGCGAGCGAACGGGGACCAGCCGAGCCGTGAGAATGACCAGAATGGCCTGGAAAGGCCAGCCATAGCGGGTGACAGCCCCGTATGGGAAGTTTGATCGGACGCATTAAGTAGGGCGGGACACGTGAAATCCTGTCTGAAGATCGGGGGACCACCCTCGAAGGCTAAGTACTCCTTGCTGACCGATAGCGAACCAGTACCGTGAGGGAAAGGTGAAAAGCACCCCGACGAGGGGAGTGAAACAGTTTCTGAAACCGGACGCCTACAAGCAGTCGGAGGGGCCTTGCGCCCTGACGGCGTACCTTTTGTATAATGGGTCAACGACTTGGTCTATCTAGCAAGCTTAAGCCGTTAGGTGTAGGCGCAGCGAAAGCGAGTCTTAAAAGGGCGCATGAGTTAGATGGATCAGACCCGAAACCAGATGATCTAGGCATGAGCAGGCTGAAGGTTGGGTAACACCAACTGGAGGGCCGAACCCACACCTGTTGAAAAAGGTCGGGATGACTTGTGCCTAGGGGTGAAAGGCCAATCAAATCTGGAGATAGCTGGTTCTCCGCGAAAGCTATTTAGGTAGCGCGTCAGACGAATTCTCCCGGGGGTAGAGCACTGCATGGATGATGGGGGCCCACAGCCTTACTGAGTCTAAGCAAACTCCGAATACCGGGAAGAACTATCTGGCAGACACACGGCGGGTGCTAACGTCCGTCGTGGAGAGGGAAACAACCCTGACCAACAGCTAAGGCCCCCAATTCGTGGCTAAGTGGGAAAGCATGTGAGACTTCCAAAACAACCAGGAGGTTGGCTTAGAAGCAGCCATCCTTTAAAGATAGCGTAACAGCTCACTGGTCTAGTCAAGAGGTCTTGCGGCGAAGATGTAACGGGGCTCAAGCCACGAGCCGAAGCTTTGGGTGTGCATTTATGCACGCGGTAGCGGAGCGTTCCGTGATATAACGCCATCCGACTTCAGCTTTCCCTTGGGAAAGCCTTGGTCGGACAGGCGTTTACTGTGAAGCCGGGCCGTAAGGCATCCGGTGGAGTGATCGGAAGCGAGAATGTTGACATGAGTAGCGACAAACAGGGTGAGAGACCCTGTCGCCGAAAGTCCAAGGGTTCCTGCTTAAAGCTAATCTGAGCAGGGTAAGCCGGCCCCTAAGGCGAGGCCGAAAGGCGTAGTCGATGGGAACCAGGTTAATATTCCTGGGCCAGGAGATGGTGACGGATCGCAGGTGTAGTTCCTCCTTATCGGATTGGAGGGGCTGCTGAGCGGTTCCTGGAAATAGCCCTCCACAAGACCGTACCCTAAACCGACACAGGTGGACTGGTAGAGAATACCAAGGCGCTTGAGAGAACCACATTTAAGGAACTCGGCAAAATACCTCCGTAAGTTCGCGAGAAGGAGGCCCCGTTGGCAGGCAACTGTCGGCGGGGGGCACAAACCAGGGGGTGGCGACTGTTTACTAAAAACACAGGGCTCTGCGAAGCCGTAAGGCGACGTATAGGGTCTGACGCCTGCCCGGTGCCGGAAGGTTAAAAGGAGAGGTGCAAGCCTTGAATTGAAGCCCCGGTAAACGGCGGCCGTAACTATAACGGTCCTAAGGTAGCGAAATTCCTTGTCGGGTAAGTTCCGACCTGCACGAATGGCGTAACGACTTCCCCGCTGTCTCAAATGTGGACTCAGCGAAATTGAATTGTCTGTGAAGATGCAGACTTCCCGCGGTTAGACGGAAAGACCCCATGCACCTTTACTATAGCTTCGCACTGGCATCAGGATTGCGATGTGCAGGATAGGTGGTAGGCATCGAAGCGGGGACGCCAGTTCCCGTGGAGCCATCCTTGAGATACCACCCTTCGCACTCTTGATGTCTAACCGCGGCCCGTTATCCGGGTCCGGGACCCTGCGTGGTGGGTAGTTTGACTGGGGCGGTCGCCTCCCAAAGAGTAACGGAGGCGCGCGAAGGTTGGCTCAGAGCGGTCGGAAATCGCTCGTCGAGTGCAATGGCAGAAGCCAGCCTGACTGCAAGACTGACAAGTCGAGCAGAGACGAAAGTCGGCCATAGTGATCCGGTGGTCCCGAGTGGAAGGGCCATCGCTCAACGGATAAAAGGTACGCTGGGGATAACAGGCTGATGATGCCCAAGAGTCCATATCGACGGCATCGTTTGGCACCTCGATGTCGGCTCATCTCATCCTGGGGCTGGAGCAGGTCCCAAGGGTATGGCTGTTCGCCATTTAAAGAGGTACGTGAGCTGGGTTTAGAACGTCGTGAGACAGTTCGGTCCCTATCTGCCGTGGGTGTAGGATACTTGAGAGGAGTTGCCCCTAGTACGAGAGGACCGGGGTGAACGTTCCACTGGTGGACCAGTTATCGTGCCAACGGTAGTGCTGGGTAGCTATGAACGGACAGGATAAACGCTGAAGGCATCTAAGCGTGAAGCCCCCCTCAAAACAAGGTATCCCTTGAGAGCCGTGGAAGACCACCACGTCGATAGGCCGGAGATGTAAGCGCAGCAATGCGTTCAGTTGACCGGTACTAATCGCTCGATAGGCTTGATTTGATCCGGAAGAAGACAGACCTTCTTCCAAAAGCATCCTTGGACAATGTCTTTCCAGGTTCCCAAAAGAACCGGAAAACGCCGATCTCGCTCCTTTTCCGGTCTGGTGGCCAAAGCACGAGCAAAACACCCGATCCCATCCCGAACTCGGCCGTTAAGTGCCGTCGCGCCAATGGTACTGCGTCAAAAGACGTGGGAGAGTAGGTCACCGCCAGACCTGAAAAGAAGCGAGCATCTCTCAGAACGAGAAGCACCGCAAAACCGCGATGCAAATGGCGCGGGGTAGAGCAGCCCGGTAGCTCGTCAGGCTCATAACCTGAAGG
>NZ_JBGOSN010000102.1:0-4323 GCF_046335115.1 Paracoccus sp. P2
ACAGCACCAGCACCCGCCGGTCGGCAAAGACCTTGGGCAGGTCCTCGTAGCGGACCTTGGCCAGCGGCGGATACATCATCAGGATCAGCCCGATGGCGATGGGGATGTTGGTCGAGCCCACCGCCATGGCGTTCAGCGCATCCGGCAGGCCGGAGAACAGCGTGCCCAGCAGGATGCCGAGCGCCATGGCCGCGAAGATCCACAAGGTCAGGTAGCGGTCGAGAAAGGAAAGCCGGCGGGCCGGGCTGTCGAGGGTCATCACCTGCTCCTTTCAGGCCGGGCGGATGCGGTTGCCCTGGGCATCCACGACTTGCTCGCCATCTTCCTTGCTGAAGGCGGCGCGCTGCGGCGGCAGCAGGTCCAGCACCTGTTCCGAGGGCCGGCAAAGCCGCACGCCCCTGGGGCTGACCACGATGGGGCGGTTGATCAGCACCGGATGCGCCAGCATCGCCTCGATCAGCGCGGCGTCGGTCAGCGCCGGGTCGTCCAGGCCAAGCTCGGCATAGGGCGTGCCTTTCTGGCGCAGCAGCTCGCGCGGCGCGATGCCCATGCGGGCGATCAGCCGCTCCAGCATCGCGCGCGAGGGCGGCGTCTTGAGGTATTCCACCACATGCGGCTCGATCCCGGCATTGCGGATCAGCGCCAGCACGTTGCGCGAGGTGCTGCAATCCGGGTTGTGATAGATCACGACATCCATGCTCAGGCCTCGCGGGTCAAAGTGGGGTCACAGGCACAATCCAGCGCGGCCGCGACCGGCGCGCAGATGTCCGGGTGGCCGTCGCAGCAATCGCGCATCAGGAATGCGATCAGCCCCGCCAATGTGGCAAAGACGGCGCTGTAGATGATGAAGCGCCCTTCGCGCCGGGACCGGATCAGCCCGGCATGTTCGAGATGGGTCAGGTGAAACGACAGCCGCGAGGTGCTGGCACCCCCCAGGGCCTCGCCGATGGCTCCGGCCGCCATGCCCTCCGGCCCGGCCTTGACCAGCAGCCGGACGATGCGCAGCCGGGTTTCCTGCGACAGGGCCGCGAAGCCGACAAGGGCGTGTTGCTCTTCCATCGAATCAACCTCTCAAGATATGTTGAGACAATGAAGGTGAGACCTGATGTTGTCAAGCCAGCAGGTGCGTCTCGACGACGGCTGTTCGGGGAATCCGCGGAAGGTCAACCTTGAAGCGGACGCAGTTCAGCATCTGTAAAGTCTCGTTTCCCATGTCCTGGACGCGCGGAGGAAATAGCTGACGTGACATCATCGTATCTCGAGGGCGCGGGCCCCGACGGTCGGTAACGACGCTGGCGGCGCTTAAGGAGCCACGAGATCGGAGCGACATTCTTTCCAGCCATATGACCAGCTTGCACGATAGTTTCGATCCGGAGGGCGCAATTCCATCCCTTCGACCCCATGTCTTGTTCATCCGAGCGGGATCTCCGGGCGGTGCCATGGAAGACCCCATTGTGGGCACCGGCCCAAAGAACGACGCTCTGGACCCGAGGGGGAGACCCGTCAGGCCCAGCAGGGCGAGCCGCCGGCAGTCCCGCAGCAGGGCGACAACGATCCGAAAGATGACCCAATGCGGAAGCCTGCTGACCACAGATGACAGCCGGCTGCCATGCGAAAGGCGAAGCGGGTGGAAACCTGCGGACCCCCGATCTTCCGGTAAATTGCCGCACCAAGGTGTGGTCGAAATCTGCGCTGGTATGCGGCATTCAAAAGCTGGAAGGTGAAGCGGCGGATCCAGGTCCGCCGTTTTCGCTCGTCCAGATAGCGAGGTTTCCATGACCAAACGTGTTGCCCTGACCGACGCGCTCACCGGAGCTACCGAAATCTTTGCTCAGCCGCCGTGGCATCTTGAGGGGATCCGCCATTTCCAGAATGGGGATCTGGTGAAGCTCGCCCATGACGACGGAACAACCCGGCTCATTCCGATCAGATCTTGCACGTCCGGGCTGTTCGAGCGGTTCCGGGACTGGTGACGCGACACGCGCCAGCCATGCTGACTGTCAAGCGGGCCGATACCGATGCAAAACGGGTATCCGGTCTTCGTCCTTTGGGGCAACCAGCAATCGCCTGACACGAGGCGCCAGGCAGCAACCGATGGAAGGCAGGAAGGTGGCAATCGAAAGCCCGGATCAATACGAAGCCGCCATAGAGCACCTGCTGCAAATGCTCTTTCTGGCCACCGAGCGGCCCGGCCTGCTCATGACGACGGATCTGCGGGAACACCTCGCTCTCGCCGCCCAGAAGCGCGACAGGCACGGAGATTTCGGCGCAGCGCGATTGCTGATCGAATGGGCCGACCGGATCGACGCGGCAGCGGAAAGAACCGATCCCGCGCCTGAATAGGAATCGCAAAAGCCGACTGACGCAAAACTCGTCGTAACGGCCATCGACTGCGCTGACCTCATCCTGCCGTTGCAGAACCGCTTCGTCGTCACCGAGATTTCTTTCTCGGGCTTTCCGGAGGTTGGTCGATAGGCGAATGTCTCCTATGGCCTGCAGCCCCCTGACACCCCATATCAGCCATGCCTGTTCGAATTTTTTCGTCCGGCAACAGGGAGACCCAGACCGTGGATTCCGCAGACATCGCCAGCACCCCCGAGAAACGACCCGAGCCGCAGCATGATGCAGGAGTGCGCCGGCGTCGGAAAAGGGACGGGAACGAGCGCGGCATGCTGGTTCGCGTCGCGAGCGGCATGGGCGATCCGACGACTGACAGGGCGTGATCGATGGGCCGGCAGGCCCAAGAAGAGCAATCACATAAAGGGAGGGGGCGAAAATGGTCTCATTGGTCGAGAACAGCGACAGAGATATCAGGGAACGGCTGAGCGATATCGAGCTCCGCTTGAGCGAGCTGGAACTGCAGGGCCTCCAGGGCGGGGTCTACTCCAACCCCGGCGGCAAGGAGCAGAGCCTGAGGGATGTCCTGGCCTGGCTGGAGCGGATGACCCCGGTGGTGCGCCGGCTCTACTGGGCGATCAAGGAGGCGGCTCCCCAATTCGATGGGCCGGACAGAAAGGCGCTCGACCAGGCCGTGGGCGCGCTCGATGCATGGCAATCCGCCCATTCGCGGCTGCATGAGACGATAGCGGAAACGAACGCCCGGGAACTGGGCGGCAAGGAACAGCACGAAAGCTGAGACTTGCAGTTTGCGGTAAAAACGGCGTTTCTCCGGATTTTCCGTCGATGCGGGTCGCAAATTCTTTCCTTGCCGAACAACGGGTAATGGGCCGGGATCGCATGATTCCCGGAATTTCCTCGTAAATTCAGCCGGCATGACCTATATAGGATCAGCATCTCTTGTTTTCGGACCCTGTTCCTTGCGGCTCAGCTTCGATCTTCAGCTTTGCCGAGCCGCTGCGCTGTGTGAGCGGTATTTTTGAAAGGAACAGCACGATGGCCAATGGCACCGTGAAATGGTTCAACTCCAATAAAGGCTTCGGCTTCATTGCCCCGGAAACGGGCTCGAAGGATGTCTTCATCCATATTTCCGCGCTCGAGCGCGCCGGCATCCATCATCTGAACGATGGCCAGGCGATCGCCTATGATATCGAGCGTGACCGCAATGGCCGGGAATCGGCAACGAATCTCGTTCTCTCCTGAGAGCAGCGCCGAAGGGTAATACAGGCGGGGTCGGCTTCATGCCGTCTCCGCTTTTCCTTGAGGAGGGTGGGCATGCGTTGCCCGCCATTCCAACCGTTCCGACAGAAAAGTTTCATTATGGAAATTCACTGGGGCACGCCCCTTTCATTCGTCATTTCGTCTGCCGGCGAGGTGCAGAAGTTCAGCAAGATCGAGCAGGCGAGATACTGGCTCCGCAGGAGGTGGCCGGTTTCCAATACGGCCCAGCACCATGCGCTCGAGCAGCTGGATGCCGCCCTGCACTGCCTTGTATCGGTGGGATCGGCGCGGCGGGCTTTCATTGCCGCTGCAAAAGCTGCCGGTTTCGTGCCCGAAACCTCGATCGCACAATCCGCACGTCCCTTGTCCGCTTGCATGGCGACGATCTGAGACCGGGGTTGGTCCTGCTATGGCGGTGCCTGTGCGGGAATGGAAATGCTCCGCAGAGTGACCAGCCGAAAGCCAGCTGGTCGATCCTGAACAGGCTGTGGGGCCTCGGCCAAGAGCTATCGCAAGAAAGATAAGCTACCGGGACTTTCGAGTGCCTCGGATATTCCGATGCCCTTGGCGTACAAGCCAACCCTGCGCTTAGTAGGTATACGCGGCTTTGTTGCGCAAATGGCTGACGGGATTCATCTTGCGAATCCAGCGTGATACCTTTGGGCATGAGCAGCTGGACCCCGACGAGATACAAGACCACGAACT
>NZ_JBGOSN010000103.1:0-3834 GCF_046335115.1 Paracoccus sp. P2
GGGCTATTCGGTGCAGCGCTACAAGCTGGGCGCCTTCGTGATGTCGGCGGCGCTGGCCGGGCTCGCGGGCGGCGTCAAGGCGCTGATCTTCCAGTTCGCGACGCTGACCGACGTGACCTGGCAGATGTCGGGCGAGGTGATCCTGATGACGCTCTTGGGCGGCATCGGCACGCTGCTCGGCCCCATCGTCGGCGCCGGCCTGGTGGTCAGCTTGCAGAACTACCTCGCCACATCCGACTTCCCGGTGACGATCATCACCGGCGTCGTCTTCATGGTCTGCGTCCTGCTGTTCCGCAGAGGACTCGTCGGAGAGTTCTTCGCAACCAGGCTGGGCAGAAAACTCGGGTTCNCCACATCCGACTTCCCGGTGACGATCATCACCGGCGTCGTCTTCATGGTCTGCGTCCTGCTGTTCCGCAGAGGACTCGTCGGAGAGTTCTTCGCAACCAGGCTGGGCAGAAAACTCGGGTTCAGGGCGAAGGATTGACGTTCCCTACCACCCATGGCTCCCCCGAGGCCAACGCAAGTCTTGGGGGAGCGAAAGACCCCTGATCCGGTCGCCGCAAACCGGGTCGCCATCCCAAACAAGGAGACGACGAGAATGTCCCAAGCTTCCGACACCCAGATGCTTTGCGTCGAGATCAGCCAGCCGGGGGATCCTTCGGTTCTGGTCCCCGCCCTGCGCGAACGGCCGCGGCCCCAAGCAGGCGATGTGATCATCAAGGTCGCTGCTGCCGGGGTGAACTATCCCGACGTCCTGCAACGGCAAGGCCGCTACGACGTTCCGCCCGGCGCCAGCGACCTGCCGGGGCTCGAGGTCGCGGGGACGATCGTCGAGGTCGGCGCGGACGTGACAGGCCTTGTCGTCGGCGACAAGGTTTGCGCCCTGACCCCCGGCGGCGGCTATGCGGAATTCGTCCGCACCCCGGCCGAGCAATGCCTGCATATCCCGCCGGGGGTCAGCATGACCGAGGCGGCGACCCTGCCGGAAGTCTACTATACGATCTGGTTCAATCTGGTGATGCAGGGCAACCTGTTCCAGGCCCGCCGCCTGCTGGTCCACGGCGGCAGCGGCGGTATCGGCAGCGCCACGATCCAGCTCGCCTCCGCCTTCGGGATTGAGGTCTTCACGACCGCGGCTACAGACGAAGCCTGCGATTTCTGCCGAGATCTGGGGGCTGCGGTCGCGATCAACTACACCAAGGAAGACTACGTGACCGTCGTGCAGGACAGGACGCAGGGTCAGGGCGTCGACATCGTCCTGGACATGGTCGGCGGCGATTACATCCAGCGCAACCTGACCTGCCTTGCCCAGAGGGGGCGGCTGATCAATCTCTATTACCTGAAGAGCAGCAAGGTGGAGCTGGACATGATGCCGGTCCTGGTCAAGAACCTGACCCTTACCGGGTCGTTGCTGCGGCCCCAGCCATTGTCGGTGAAAGCCGAAATCGCCGCAGGTCTGGAGAAGACGGTCTGGCCGCTCTTCAAAGCGGGCAAGATCCGATCGGTGGTGAGCGAGACCTTTGCATTGGAACGCGCATCCGAGGCACATGCGACGATGGAATCTGGCCAACATGCCGGCAAGATCGTGCTGCTGACCGGGCATAACCAGGATTGATCTCGCTTATCGGCTTATGCGGCCGGACACGAGGTAGCGAAGGCGGACATCGATTCTTTCCTCTCTGCCTCCTCAAAACCACCATTCGTTCGCCGCGTCGTCATGGATTCGACCGAGGTCGAGTGGTCTGCGAATGCAGAGGAGATGCTGATCGGCCAGGCGATCCCTGTGCTGCGGATCGGCCTCGGGGACATGCGCGCCTCGGATCGCATCCAGATCATCGGCAGCAAGGAGCTGGAATCTGTCACGGCAACGGTCGAGGACCTGCCCCTTCGCCCTGCCGCCAAACGCTCTGGCATCACCAGTGCCGGTCGTGACCGCGGCTACGATGATTTCGTGATCGAGGACGAAAGCCAGCCCGAACTTCCCGGTCTCATTCTCGACGATTTCAGTCGCGCCATCATGGCCAAGATCGTCAAGAAATGCGGCGATCGCGAATACTGGGACCGCTGGACCGCCAGCCTGCGTGACATCGCCATCGCCCATATCACCCGGCTGGAAGCGATCCTGTCGGCGCCCGGCCCGGCGCGCACGGAATTCGACCGTTTCCTTGCCGAAATCCGCGATGATGTGAATGCGGGCATCACCGAGGCTGAAGCTGTCGAGATGCTGGCCCAGCACATCATCACACGTCCTGTTTTCGACGCCCTGTCTGAAGACCACAGATTCGCGACGGAAAACCCGGTCTCCCGCGCCATTCAGGATGTGCTGGATGTGCTGGAAAGCGCGCATCTGGAGAAGGAAGGCCGCGACCTCGGTGAATTCTACCGCTCGGTCCGGCTGAAGGCCCAGGGCATCACCAATCCCGCCGCCAAGCAGGACCTGATCCGCCAGCTTTGCGACAACTTCTTCGGCGTGACCTTCAAGGGCACCCGAGACAGGCTGGGCATTGCTTACACCCCCGTCGAGATCGTCGATTTCAGCATCCGCCCCGTCAATGACGTGCTGGAGGATGAGTTCGGCCAAACCCTCGGCTCCAAGGGCGTCCATATCATCGCCCCCTTCACCGGCACCGGCACCTTCATCACGCGCCTGCTGCAATCGGGCCTGATCCAGCCCGACCAGCTGGAGCACAAATTCCGCTATGAACTGCACGCCAATGAGATCCTGCTGCTGGCCTATTACATCGCCGCGATCAACATCGAGTCCGTTTATGAACGGCTCTCGGGCAGCTACGCGCCCTTCAAGCGCCTGGCGCAGCATGGCATAGGACATGAGCGGCGCCACGCGCCCGTTGCCGTCCAGGAACGGGTGAACCCAGAGTAGCCGGTGATGCCCGCAAGCCGAGGCCAGGATGGGCTCGATCCGGCCTTTCACCGCATAGGGGGACGCGTCATGGCCTGGGATCGGGATCATCACCCCCCAGCCGCTCCGCGATATAGAGCCTCAGGGCGTCCCCCCGGCGCAAGTTCGGGGGGGGCGGCTGCGTTCCGGCCCGAGGCGCAGCAGATTGGCCGCGTGGCGGTCCACCAGAGGCATCCCGAGCGGCCGCCAGCCGTCTTGCGGGCAGCTGTCGGCCAGACCGTCCCCCTCGTGGGCCGGTTCTTCCGAGGTCGCCCCCGCCGCGACCAGGTCGGCGCGGCGGCGGAGGGCTGCGACGTAGGCTTCCCTGTCCGAGAGGGATGGCGAGAGCGGCGGGGCCTTGAGCCGGCGCCGGGCGGCGGCAATCTCGCGCTCCACCTGCGCATGAAGGCGGGGATCGACGGCGAGGGCTTCGTTTCGGGAATCGCCCGGCTTCTTCTTGAACATGGTCCTGCCGATAAGCCCGAGAGGTTCCTTAGGAACCCTGCGGCGATACCGGAAAGGCCCGGATGCGGTGCGCTCGAAGTACTGCAAAACGAGCCGCAAGTGACCCCGGCATGCCCCTTATTATGCACCAAAGGCGGCGCAAGACTCGGAAGTCACTGAGGAATACGGGCCAACCATGGGGTCGTTGGAGCGGGTGAAGGGAATCGAACCCTCGTCTTCAGCTTGGGAAGCTGCGGCTCTACCATTGAGCTACACCCGCGAGGCCCGGATTGCTTACTGTCTTGCGCCGGCCGCCGCAAGGCCAATCTGCGCCCGGCGCTTCTTCGTTCCTCAAATACCCCATCGGTAACGCAGCCAGTCGAGGTGAGCCATCCGCCGAGAATCGGCCAGTGAGGCAAGCTGCGATCCGCCGTCTTCTGGTCTCCAGGGACGAGGGGATCGGACGATGCCGAAAGGCAGGAACCATG
>NZ_JBGOSN010000104.1:0-3580 GCF_046335115.1 Paracoccus sp. P2
CCCATCGCCATCGGGCTGATCCTGATGATGTATCCGCCGCTGGCCAAGGTCCGCTACGAGGACCTGCCCAAGGTCTTTGCCGACCGGCGGGTGCTGGTGCTGTCGCTGGTGCAGAACTGGCTGATCGGGCCGGTGCTGATGTTCGCCTTAGCGGTGATCTTCCTGCGCGACCAGCCGGAATACATGACCGGGCTGATCCTGATCGGCCTGGCGCGCTGCATCGCCATGGTGCTGGTCTGGAACCAGCTGGCGCGCGGCGACGGGCAATATGTCGCCGGGCTGGTGGCCTTCAACTCGATCTTCCAGATCCTGTTCTTCTCGACCTATGCCTGGCTGTTCCTGACCGTGCTGCCGCCCTTGTTCGGGCTGGAGGGCAGCGTGATCGAGGTGGGTTTCCGGACGGTGACCGAGGCGGTTCTGATCTATCTCGGCATCCCCTTCGCCGCCGGCTTCCTGACCCGGCATGTGCTGATCCGGCGCAGGGGCGAGGAGTGGTATCGGGACGTCTTCCTGCCGAAGATCAGCCCGATCACGCTGGCCGCGTTGCTCTTCACCATCGTGGCGATGTTCAGCCTGAAGGGCGGCGATGTCGTGCGCCTGCCGCTCGACACCATCAGGATCGCCGTGCCGCTGGTGCTGTATTTCGCCATCCAGTTCGTCGTCAGCTTCGCCATGGGCCGCCTGATCGCGCGGGACTACCCGCGCAGCACCGCCATCGCCTTCACCGCCGCCGGCAACAATTTCGAGCTGGCCATCGCCGTCGCCATCGCCGCCTATGGGCTGGCCTCGCCCGTGGCCTTCGCCGCCGTCATCGGCCCGCTGGTCGAGGTGCCGGTGCTGATCCTTCTGGTCAACGCCGCCCTGTGGCTGGGCCGCCGCTGGTTTCCCGCAGCAACCCCGCAAGAGGCCCGCGCATGATCCCCGACCTGCCGAACCTGTCGCCCGACTGCCTGCGCGCGCCCGCGATCCCGGACATTCCCCGCGCGACGCATCCGCCGCGCATCCTGCTGCTCTACGGCTCGCTGCGCGAACGCTCCTACAGCCGCTTCGCCACGCTGGAGGCCGAGCGCCTGCTGCGGCATTTCGGTTGCGAGACGCGGGTGTTCCACGCCAACGGCCTGCCGCTGCCCGAGGATGCCGATCCGTCGCATCCCAAGGTGCAGGAGCTACGCGACCTGTGCCTGTGGTCCGAGGGCCAGGTCTGGACCAGCCCGGAACGCCACGGCGCGATGACCGGGGTAATGAAATCGCAGATCGACTGGATCCCCTTGTCGATGGGGGCGATCCGTCCGACGCAGGGCCGCACGCTGGCGGTGATGCAGGTCTCGGGCGGCTCGCAAAGCTTCAATGCGGTGAACCAGATGCGGGTGCTGGGCCGCTGGATGCGGATGCTGACGATCCCCAACCAGTCCTCGGTCGCCAGGGCGTATCAGGAGTTCGACGAGGCCGGTCGCATGCGGGCGTCGAGCTATTATGACCGCATCGTCGACGTGATGGAGGAGCTGGTGAAGTTCACCCTGCTGACCCGCGACCTGTCGGACTTCCTGACCGACCGCTACAGCGAGCGCAAAGAGACGGCCGCAAAGCTCGAGGAACGGCTGAACCTCAAGGCCGCGACATGAGGCCGGAGAGGCGCGATATCGGGTGGGAGCGATCGCGAGACGCACCCGGATCGCACCGTAAAGGGCGACCGGACCGGGTCTGAACCGGGCAACCGTCTTGACATTCCATCGTCGTCGTCGGAATTTTCCGGCATGGGGTCTTGCGACGCCCCACGAGGCGCCAGCCGAAGTTCGCGTTCCATTCCGACAACTCACTCAATGGAGGGAACGCAGATGCCTGCGCCTGATGCCATAACCTGCGACAAGCTCGCCAAGCTGATCGGCACCGCACGATGCCCCGTCGCCCTCGACGTGCGCCGGGCGGATGCGAGAGACGCCGATCCCCGTCTCATCCCCTCCGCCCGATGGCTGGCTGAGGATGAAATCACCCCTGCAGCGCTTTCGGAACTGGCCTGCAGCCTGGACCGTCCAGTGGTGGTCCTTTGCGCCGAGGGACACGGGCGCAGTCAGGGCGTCGCCGCCTGGCTGCGCCATGAAGGGATCGCAGCCGAGTATCTGGAGGGAGGCATGGCGGCATGGCTCGCCGCCGGCCTGCCACTCGTCACGACCACGAAGATCACCGGCCATGATCCGCAGGGCCGCAGCCTGTGGGTGACACGGGCGCGGCCCAAGATCGATCGCATCGCCTGCCCCTGGCTGATCCGGCGCTTCATCGATCCACGGGCGGTATTTCTGTTCGTCGCCCCGGCCGAGGTCCCCGCAGTGGCCGAGCGGTTCGGCGCCATGCCCTTCGATGTCGAAGGCGTGTTCTGGAGCCATCGCGGCGAGGACTGCACCTTCGACGCGCTGCTGAAGGAAACCCGGTTGAGCATCCCGGCGCTCGACCGGCTGGCGTTGATCGTGCGCGGCGCGGATACCGCCCGCCTGGACCTCGCCCCCGAAGCGGCGGGCCTGCTTGCGGCGTCCCTGGGCCTGTCGCGGATGTATTCCGGCGATCTGGAGCAACTCGATGCCGGATTGCAGCTCTATGACGCCTTCTACCGTTGGGCGCGCGATGCCACGGACGAGATCCACAACTGGCCCACCAACGCCAGGGGTACGGGCCGGGGCGCGACATGAAACGGCGTGATGGATTTCCAACGCTGGGTCAGGCCACCGGGGCCTGGGCCAGGATCGCCGCGCTGAGCTTCGGCGGGCCGGCCGGCCAGATCGCGGTGATGCACCGGATACTGGTCGAGGAGCGGAAATGGCTCGGGGATGCGCGATTCCTCCATGCCCTGAACTTCTGCATGCTGCTGCCCGGCCCCGAGGCGCAGCAGATGGCGACCTATATCGGCTGGCTGATGCACGGCGTGCGCGGCGCGCTGATCGCGGGGATGCTGTTCATCCTGCCGGGTTTCATCGCCATGATGGCGCTGAGCTGGGTCTACGCGGTCTATGGCGATGTGCCGGTTGTGACCGCGCTGTTCTTCGGGCTCAAGGCCGCGGTGCTGGCGATCGTGCTGCAAGCGGTGTTCCGCATCGGCAAGCGTGCCCTGAAGAACAATGTCATGCTCGGCCTGGCCGCCGCGTCCTTCCTGGCCATCTTCCTGTTCGATGCACCCTTCCCGCTGATCGTGGCGCTGGCGGCGGCCATCGGCTGGATCGGGGCGAAGGCCGGGATTGCGGCCTTCCGGGGCGGCGGCGGACATGGCTCGTCAGGTGGCGCACATGTCAGCGACGCCGACACGATCCTTGGCGAAGAACTCGATCTTCCGCCCTCGGCGCGCAGAAACGCCTTTCGCGCGGGATGGGCGGCGGTCGCGCTCTGGCTGTTGCCGGTGGCGCTGCTGGTCGCCCTGGTGCCCGGCAGCATCTTTGCCGACATCGCGCTCTATTTCTCGAAACTCGCGGTGCTGACCTTCGGCGGGGCCTATGCCGTGCTGGCCTGGGTCGCGCAGGAGGCGGTCGGCGGCTATGGCTGGCTGCAGCCGGGTGAGATGCTCGACGGTCTCGGCATGGCCGAAACCATGCCGGGG
>NZ_JBGOSN010000105.1:0-3559 GCF_046335115.1 Paracoccus sp. P2
GCAGCCTCTCCATATCGCTGCCGGGGCGCTGTTACGGTGGCGGCTTGGCGGCGGTTTTCACCCGGGCGTTGAAGCGGGCGATCTCGCGCGGCTCGGCGCTCTGCCCGGTATAGATCTCGACATAGGTCGGGATGCGCGCGAGCCGGGTTTCCAGCTCCTCCTGCACCCGCATCGAGATATAGCCGATCTGCGTCAGATAGATGGTGCGCGCCCGCACGTCGGCCTCCTGCTCGCCATGCCCCCAGCGCACCAGCATCTCGCGCAGCGCCGAAAGCCGCGTCTCGTCCGCGGCCGCGACGCGCACGGCCACCGTGTCGTCCTGCAAGGCCCAGCTGCGCACCGCGAATTCCAGCTTGCTGTCGAAGACCCCCGACAGAAAGCAGGCCAGCACGTTCAGCATCGCCTCCGCCCGGCTCTCGGCATATTCTTGCGCCGCCTTGACCAGGGGATCGGTCGTCCGCTCCTCCCAGCCGTCGATCAGCGCGGTCAGCAGCGCCTCGCGATCCTCGAAGAACCAGTAGAAGCTGGTGCGCGACAGGTTCAGATGCCGGGCCAGGGGCTGGATCTTCACCGCGTCGATGCCGCCGTCGATCAGCGCCTGGTAGCCGGCCTCCAGCCAGCCCTCACGCGACCCACGCCATCCGGTTTCAGCGGTTGCTGCACGATTTCTCATGCCCTTGCAGTAGCCCGGTATTCGATTCGCCGCAAGAAAAAATGTCCTGTCATGATCCCGTTGTGTGCATGATTGATTTTTTAATTGACACATATGAACATTNCCCTCACGCGACCCACGCCATCCGGTTTCAGCGGTTGCTGCACGATTTCTCATGCCCTTGCAGTAGCCCGGTATTCGATTCGCCGCAAGAAAAAATGTCCTGTCATGATCCCGTTGTGTGCATGATTGATTTTTTAATTGACACATATGAACATTGCCCCGATCCTGAGCGGCGACTCCCCACCCCGCACAGGCAGAGCCGATGTCGAACGATCCCCTTCTGCAGCCCTATCAGCTGAAGCACCTGGTGCTGCGCAACCGCATCATGATCACCAGCCACGAGCCGGCCTATCCCGAGGACGGCATGCCCAAGGACCGCTACCGCGCCTATCATGTCGAGCGCGCCAAGGCCGGGGTGGCGCTGACCATGACCGCCGGCTCGGCCTCGGTCTCGCNCAGCCACGAGCCGGCCTATCCCGAGGACGGCATGCCCAAGGACCGCTACCGCGCCTATCATGTCGAGCGCGCCAAGGCCGGGGTGGCGCTGACCATGACCGCCGGCTCGGCCTCGGTCTCGCGCGACAGCCCGCCGGTGTTCAACAATATCCTGGCCTGGAAGGACGAGGTGGTCGGCTGGATGAAGAAGCTGACCGACGAATGCCACGACCACGGCTGCGCGGTGATGATCCAGCTCACCCATCTGGGCCGGCGCACCCGCTGGGACAAGGCCGACTGGCTGCCCGTCGTCTCGCCCAGCTTTGAGCGCGAGGCGGCGCATCGCTCGTTCCCGAAGAAGATGGAGGACTGGGACATCGAGCGCATCATCGGCGACTATGTCGATGCGGCCGAGCGCATGAAGGCCGCGGGGCTCGACGGGCTTGAGATACAGGCCTACGGCCATCTGATGGACCAGTTCTGGTCGCCGCTGACCAACGACCTCGATGGCCCCTATGGCGGCAGCCTCGACAACCGGCTGCGCTTCACCTTCGACGTGCTGCGCGGCATCCGCGCACGCTGCGGCGAGGATTTCATCCTGGGCGTGCGCTATACCGGCGACGAGGACCTGCCGGGCGGGCTGACCGCCGAGGACGGGCTGGCGATCTCGCAAAAGCTCAAGGACAGCGGGCTGGTCGACTTCCTGAACGTGGTCAAGGGCCATATCGACACCGATGCCGGGCTGACCGACGTGATCCCGGTGCAGGGCATGCGCAACGCCCCGCATCTGGACTTCGCCGGGCAGATCCGCAAGGCCACCGGCTTCCCGACCTTCCACGCCGCCAAGATCCCCGACGTGCCGACCGCCCGCCACGCCATCGCCGCGGGGCTTCTCGACATGGTCGGCATGACGCGGGCGCATATGGCCGACCCGCATCTGGTCCGCAAGGTGACCCTAGGCCGCGAGGACGACATCCGCCCCTGCGTCGGCGCCAATTACTGTCTCGACCGCATCTACCAGGGCGGCATGGCCTTCTGCCTGCACAATGCCGCCACCGGGCGCGAGCAGACCATGCCGCACACCATCCCGCCTGCCCCGGCGAAAAAGCGCATCACCGTGGTCGGCGCCGGTCCCGCCGGCATGGAGGCCGCCCGCGTCGCGGCCGAGCGCGGCCATGCCGTCACCGTCTTCGAGGCCGCCGACCAGCCCGGCGGCCAGATCCGCCTGACCGCGCTGGACGAGCGCCGCCGCGAGATGATCTCGATCATCGCCTGGCGCATGGCGCAATGCGAGAAGCATGGCGTGAAGTTCCGCTTCAACACCTTCGCCGATGCGGCCGAGGTGCTGGCCACCGAGCCCGACGAGGTGATCGTCGCCACCGGCGGGCTGCCGCATGTCGAGGTGCTGGAGCAGGGCAACGAGCTGGTCTCATCCGCCTGGGACATCCTGTCGGGCGACGTGAAGCCGGGCCAGAACGTGCTGATCTTCGACGATGCCGGCGACCATGCGGCGCTGCAGGCCGCCGACCTGATCTCGGCCAGCGGCGCCGCGGTCGAGATCGTGACCCCGGACCGCAGCTTCTCGCCCGAGGTGATGGCGATGAACCTGGTGCCCTATATGCGCAACCTGCAAAAGCGCGACACCACCTTCACCGTCACCTGGCGGCTCCGCTCGGTGACGCGCGAGGGCAACCGGCTGCGCGCGCGCCTGGGCAGCGATTACGGCGCCTTCACCCGCGAGCGCATCGTCGACCAGGTGGTGGTCAACCACGGCACCCGGCCGCTGGACGAGCTCTATTTCGAGTTGAAGCCGCTCTCCTCGAACCTGGGCGAGGTCGATTACGAGGCGCTGACCACCGGCGGGTTGCAGGAGGTGCGCAAGAACCCCGGGGGCCGCTTCCGCCTCTACCGCATCGGCGATGCCGTCGCCGCCCGCAACACCCATGCCGCGATCTACGACGCGCTGCGGCTGCTCAAGGATCTGTGAGGCACCAGGGGAGCGGGGAGGCACGCCGACGCCATGCTGCATCCGGGAGGTGAACCGAAATGCCGAGACACCAGGCTTGGCAAGGCTTTCTCGATGTCGCCTTGCCCGCCATGCGGGCACGCGCCCGTGACGGCAATTCGCCGGCCTCGCTTCAGGGCATTTCCGAGGCAATCCTCTCGGTTGGGGACCAAGGGGCGGCACCGGCCGGCCTGCCGGTGGTCGAGGCTTGGCTCGACACAGCCCTGGCCGTCCCATGGAACACCAGGACTTGCCGATCTTTTGCAGGCGGTGCAGCGGCTGGCGCCGCTCATGTGCTGGCGCAGGCGGACCGGCGATGCCGCCGCCAGCGCGAATGTGCCGAAAGCCATGCCAATGCCATGCTGCTCGGCCCCGCCGGCATCCAGGAGCGCCGCGACCCCAGG
>NZ_JBGOSN010000106.1:0-3382 GCF_046335115.1 Paracoccus sp. P2
CACGCCGGCTCGGTCGGCATGGATGGCGGTTTCCATCTTCATGGCCTCGATGGTCAGCAGCAGGTCGCCAGGGTTGACCTTCTGGCCTTGCGTGACCGCGACCGAGGCGACGACGCCGGGCATCGGGGCGCCCAGGTGGCCCTCGTTCGCGGGGTCGGCCTTGGGACGGGCGGCGGTCTGCGACTTCACCAGGCGGTTCGGCACCCGGATCACCCGCGGCTGGCCGTTCAGCTCGAAGAACACCTTGACCTCGCCCTTCTCGTCGGTCTCGCCCACGGTCTGCAGGCGGATCTCCAAGGTCTTGCCGGGGTCGATCTCGGCCTCGATCTCCTCGCCCGGCTCCATGCCGTAGAAGAAGGTCCGCGTCGGCAGCACCCGCACCGGGCCGTATTGCCGGTGCCGGCCCATGTAGTCCAAAAACACCTTGGGATACATCAGGTAGCCGTTCAGATCCTCGTCGTCGACCGCCTTGCCTTCCAGCTGGCGGATCAGGTCGGCGCGGGTGGCCTCGATATCCACCGCCGGCATGGCCGCGCCGGGGCGGGCGGTCAGGGCTGGCTCGCCCTTCAGAACCTTCTTCTGCAAGGCCGCCGGCCAGCCCCCGGGCGGCTGGCCCAGGTTGCCCTTCATCATGTCGACGACGCTGTCGGGGAAGGAGACCTCGACGCCCGGATCCTCGACCTGCGCCCGCGTCAGGCCCTGCGCCACCATCATCAGCGCCATGTCGCCCACCACCTTGGAACTGGGCGTGACCTTGACGATGTCGCCGAACATCCGGTTCACCTCGGCATAGGCCTGGGCGACCTCGTGCCAGCGGTCCTCAAGGCCGAGCGAGCGCGCCTGGGCCTTCAGATTGGTGAACTGGCCGCCGGGCATCTCGTGCAGCCAGACCTCCGAGGCCGGGGCCTGCAAGCCGCTCTCGAAGGCGGCATAATGCTCGCGCACCGCCTCCCAGTAGTTCGAAATCTGGCGGATGGCCGCGATGTCCAGCCCGGTATCGCGGTCGGTATGGCGCAGCGCCTCGACCACCGAGCCCAGGCAGGGTTGCGAGGTATTGCCCGACAGCGCGTCCATGGCGCAGTCCACCGCATCCACCCCGGCCTCGGCCGCGGCCAGGATCGAGGCGCCGGCAATGCCGCCGGTGTCATGGGTGTGGAAATGCACCGGCAGGCCGATCTCCTCCTTCAGCGCGCGGACCAGAATCGAGGCCGAAGCGGGCTTCAGCAGCCCCGCCATGTCCTTCAGCCCCAGCACATGCGCGCCGGCGTCGCGAAGCTCGCGCGCCATCTTCAGGTAATAGTGCAGGTCGTATTTCGAACGCGCGGGATCGAGCAGGTCGCCGGTATAGCAGATCGTGCCCTCGCAGATCTTGCCGCTCTCGATCACCGCATCCATGGCGACGCGCATGTTCTCGACCCAGTTCAGGCTGTCGAAGACCCGGAACACGTCCACCCCGGTCTTCGCCGCCTGGCGGACGAATTCCTGCACCACATTGTCGGGATAGTTGGTGTAGCCGACGCCGTTCGAAGCCCGCAGCAGCATCTGCGTCATCAGGTTGGGCATGCGGGCGCGGATGTCGCGCAGCCGCTGCCAGGGGCATTCCTGCAGGAAGCGATAGGCGACGTCGAAGGTCGCGCCGCCCCAGCATTCGACCGAGAAGAGGCCGGGGAGGTTCGCGGCATAGGCCGGCGCCACCCGGATCATGTCGATCGAGCGCATCCGCGTCGCGAGCAAGCTCTGGTGGCCGTCGCGCATCGAGGTGTCGGTGATCAGCAGCCGCTTCTGGTCCAGCATCCAGTCGGCGACGGCTTTCGCCCCCTGTTCCTCCAGAAGCTGCCTTGTCCCCCGAAGCGTTTCTGCCGCCGGCTCGGCCTTGGCGGGCGGCGGCACCGGGATGCGCGCCTCGGCCGGCGGCAGCGGGCGGCCGGCGGTCTCGGGATGGCCGTTCACGGTGATGTCGGCGATATAGACCAGCAGCTTCGTCGCCCGGTCGCGGCGCTTGCGGAACGCGAACAGGTCCGGCGTGGTGTCGATGAACTTGGTCGTGTAGCTGTCGTCGAGGAAGGTCGGGTGCTTCAGGAGGTTGATGACGAATTCGATATTCGTCGCCACGCCGCGCACCCGGAACTCGCGCAAGGCCCGGTCCATCCGCGCGATGGCCTTCTCGGGCGTCTGGGCATGGGCCGTGACCTTGACCAGCAGGCTGTCGTAATAGCGGGTGATGACGCCGCCGGAATAGGCGGTGCCGCCGTCCAGCCGGATGCCGTTGCCGGTCGCCGAGCGATAGGCGGTGATGCGGCCGTAATCGGGGATGAAGTTGTTCAGCGGATCCTCGGTCGTGACCCGGCATTGCAGGGCATGGCCGTTCAGGTGCACGTCGGACTGCGCGGCGACGCCGGTGGCCTCGGCCAGGGTCGCGCCCTCGGCGATCAGGATCTGGCTCTGCACGATGTCGATGCCGGTGACCTCCTCGGTCACGGTATGCTCGACCTGGACGCGTGGGTTCACCTCGATGAAGTAGAACGCCTGGCTGTCCATATCCATCAGGAACTCGACGGTGCCGGCGTTGCGGTAGCCGACGGCGCGGCCGATCCGCAGCGCCAGCTCGCAGACCTCGGCGCGCTGCTCGGGCGTCAGGTAGGGCGCCGGGGCGCGTTCCACGACCTTCTGGTTGCGGCGCTGCACGGTGCAGTCGCGTTCATAGAGGTGATAGAGCCCGCCATGGCCGTCGCCCAGAAGCTGCACCTCGACATGGCGCGCGCGCAGGATCATCTTTTCCAGGTAGCCCTCGCCATTGCCGAAGGCGGCCTCGGCCTCGCGCCGGCCCTCGCGCACCTTCTCGGGCAGTTCCTCGGGGCCCATGATCGGCCGCATGCCGCGCCCGCCGCCGCCCCAGCTGGCTTTCAGCATCAAGGGATAGCCGATCTCGGCGGCCTCACGCTTGATCGCCTCCATGTCCTCGCCCAAGACCCCGGTCGCGGGGATGACCGGCACGCCGGCCTGGATCGCCACGCGCCGCGCCGAGGCCTTGTCGCCAAGCGCCCGCATGGTGTCGGCGCTTGGCCCGATGAAGGTGATCCCCGCCGCGGTGCAGGCATCGACGAAATCGGGGTTTTCGCTGAGCAGCCCGTAGCCCGGATGGATGGCATCGGCGCCGGATTCCTTCGCGACGCGGATGATCTCGGGGATGGACAGATAGGCCGCCACCGGCCCCAGGCCGCCGCCGATGCGGTAGGCCTCGTCCGCCTTGAAGCGGTGCAGGCTCAGCTTGTCTTCCTCGGCATAGACCGCGACCGTCTTCTTGCCCAGCTCGTTCGCAGCCCGCATCACGCGGATCGCAATCTCGCCACGGTTCGCTACCAGAATCTTACGGAACATGCAG
>NZ_JBGOSN010000107.1:0-3280 GCF_046335115.1 Paracoccus sp. P2
AGTTCCTGGTCTTGTAGGTCGGGGGTATGGGTCTGCTCATGCATCCCAGCTACCACCCTGGATTCGCGAGATGAATCCCTCACGCGATTTGTGCAACAGAGCCCCCTTCGTTGCCACCGCCTTCACGGCCAACTCGCTGCGCTGAGCTGGCCGTGTCACTTTTTTTCCATGCGCCGCGCGAAGTAGGTCAGCCTGCATGCTGAGATCGGTGAACATGCGCTACAGCCGCCGGTTCTCGTCCTCCAAGGCCTTCATCTGGCTCATCATCGATGCATCCATGCCGCCATACCTGGCCCGCCACTTGATAAATCGTGGCGCTGCTGATCTCATGCTCGCGGCACAGCTCCGGCACCGCAAACCCGCGCTCCGCCTGTCGCAGTTCCTCATCGGAATCTCCTCGTCCATCTTGCCGTGAAAATTCTATGTTTTTATCCCCTTAGCCATGGGAATGATTATCATTCCGCCGGCATGGCGCAACTGGCGGTCTGGACTGCGTTGGCTGAGGCGAGGATCGGCGGCAACCTGCAACACTACGACAAGCCGCGGCCCAGACTTTCGGAGCGCAGTCCAGCTGGAAGCTGACGCCCAGATTCCGTTTGGCGCGAACAATTCCTCTTCGGGACGTTTCAGCGGGGTCGGGAGCTTTTGCATGGGATGGCAGGCAACCTCGGATTGCTCATATATCAAGCGGTGATCCTGCAACCATGATGCGAATCTCATTACGGGCTTTGTGCAACAGTAACGGGCCAGTTATCAACAAAGCCATTGCAATACCTGCATGACTTGTCCAGTGACATGCGCGACAATATTCGTCTAGGTAGAGACTGATGCTGATCGAAAAGACCTCGCTTCCGGGCGTGCTGGTCCTTGTTCCGCGCCGCTTCGGCGACGAGCGCGGGTTTTTTTCCGAAAGCTGGAATCGCGGAACGCTGCGTCAGGCGGGCTTGGACCTGCAGACCGGCTGCCCCGAGGAGATCGCCTTCGAGGCCGGCTGGATCACCGCCGACGAACTCCGCGCGCGGGCCAAGCTGTTCTCGAAGAACCAGTATGGGGCTTATCTGAAAAATCTATGTCCTCGCTAAGTATAGGCCCGAAGGATGCCACCCGCCTGCACAAAGGTATGGCTTGTAATCCAAAAAATAGATCGATGTTAAATTCTCATACAATACATCCTCGTGTGGCAGTTCTCCTCGCCAGTCATAACGGAGAGGCCTATATTAAGGAACAGATAGACAGTATATTATCGCAAGATGGCGTATCCATACATATTTTTATGTCTGACGATGGCTCTACAGATGGAACGCTATGCATAGCGGAGAGATATAAAAGCCAATGCCTTACCGTACTGCCCCCCAAGAGATTCGGGAATTCAGGACAGAACTTTCTGTATCTTCTTCGCGAAGCTCCTTGGCAGCACTTCGACTACCTAGCTTTCTCGGATCAAGACGATATTTGGCTGCCGAATAAAGTCGGATCGGCAATAAGAAAATTGAAAGACGGTCAATATTCCGGGTACAGTGCCAATGTGATGGCTTTTTGGCCGGACGGCAAATATTCCCTCGTAAAAAAATCGCATCCTCAAAGGCGACGCGATTATTTATTCGAGTCAGGAGGGCCAGGAAATACGTTTGTTCTACCAGTGAAAAGCGGCGTTCATGCACTTAATTTGATCCGGTCCGCTAGATCTGAGATAGTTAATAAAATAGAAAGCCACGACTGGCTTATTTACGCAATTGTAAGGGAGAACTGCGGTCGTTGGTTAATAGACGAAAACCCTATGATGTATTACCGGCAGCACGACAAAAATGTCAGCGGCGCCGGGCTAAGCTTTAAAAGGCTCGCTAGAAAGTTGAAGATGCTTTTCGGCAACTGGTATATTGATCAGGTTAAGTCAATAGCCGAAATCTCGGGAGCTAGTTGTTGGGAGGTTGATTTTATAAATAGACCATCTGTGCATAAAATACCGATTATGCTGAAGAAATCAAAAAATCTTCGTCGAAGATCACGCGATTCTATTATTCTGTCGATAGCCTTGACCGCTTATGCACTGCGCAGTGCGTTCACGAAAGCGAGCTATACTAATTCACATTGACGGCGGGCGCAGCGTTATATCATGCGTGGAAAGCAGCAATGGATACTTTCTGCGATAGACGGAAACGCTGCAGGATAGCTGAGCACCATCCTATAATTGTTGATGCAAGCGAGCGGATTTAATGAATCTGACTCAGCTTTATTGAGTGGGTCCGCCTTGAAGTTTGATTTGGGCCTTGAAGAAGGACCATACGCCCGTCCTCGAGGAACAGCGTGAGGGCAGACCAGCGGTCTAGGTCATGTTGACAAATGGCGGAGCCAGAGCTTGATGCATGCGATGTCGATGAAGCCGCGGAAGCTTTCTGCGGTTTTGTCGTAGCGGGTTGCCAGCCGACGGCTGTTTTTCAGCTTGTTGAAGCAGCGCTCGACCATGTTGCGCAGGGTGTAGATGGTCATGTCGACAGCCTTGCGCACCCTTCGGTTCTTTCGCATCGGTATCATGGGGAGGGCGTTGCGGCTCTCGATGTCTTCCCGAATTTTATCAGAGTCATAGCCCCTGTCTGCGACCAGGACGGCTGGCTGCGGCAGGTTGTCGGCCATCACCAGATCATAGCCGGTGTAGTCGGAATCCTGCCCCGGCGTGATCTCGGTCCTCATCGGGAGGCCAGCGCCGTTGATGCGGAGATGGATCTTGGTCGAGAAGCCACCTCTCGAACGGCCAAGAGCCTCTTTCGGAGTCCCCCTTTTGCGCCCGCCGCATGATGATGGGCGCGGATCACGGTGCTGTCGATCATCTGCAGCTTGTCCGGCGCGATCCCAGCGTGGTTCAGCGCGTCCAGGATATCCTCCCACAGCCCGGCAAGGGTCCAACGGCGGAACTGCCGGTAGACCGAGGACCACTTGCCGAACTCTTCGGGCAGGTCGCGCCACGGCGCACCAGTCCTTGCGATCCAGAAAATGCCATCCAGAACAAGACGATGGTCCGCAGGCTTGCGCCCGTTCGGATGCCGGACGGCTCGGATGAAGCCCTCAAAGAATCCCCATTCGTCGTCGGACATCAGGTTGCGTGCCAAGCTCATCTCCTACGTAGAGAGCAGCTTGAATCACAGCGCGCACGCCGGTGGAACCCCTTTTGTCAACATCACCTAGCGCGTTGATTTTGTGTGCTGAAGCTGCGGTTTTGTTGGCTTTGAATTGCAGGGTTTCGTATGCTTTGGCCAGAAACCCTGCAATTTCCGGTCGCCGATGA
>NZ_JBGOSN010000108.1:0-3249 GCF_046335115.1 Paracoccus sp. P2
CATGGCGTGATCTCCCTGGCGGTTGCCGCCGCCGGTTGGCTGGGTGTGAGTTCACCCGGAGATTACGCCGCCAGCCAATTTCCACCAGTTCCGAGACACGACCCCTGCCGGACTGTTTGGGAACTGTTCACATGTCTTTGCCTTTTGGAAATACCGAACCGCCACGCACCGTCGAAGAAGCAATCGAATTCTGCCAATCCGGTCCAACGCTACGGAAGATCAAGGCGTATCTCGACAGCACCAGCCTGTCGGCTGATCTCAAGGCGCTTCTCTATGATCTGGCGGGGTTCACCGTAAAGATCGGCGAGGCCGTGGTGGCGATCGGACGGAGAATTCTCGGCATGGCCATGTGGCTGGTCGATAACATGCCGAACACGCTTCTTGGGGTGGCGGTTGCGCTAGCCGTCACGACGCTGGTCGGGGCGGTGCCATGGATCGGCGGGCTACTCGCTGTCCTTCTCAGCAAACTCTTGCTCCTGATCGGGGTGACGGCTGGTGCAATCGAAGACATCCGGCAGCATGCCGCGAAGCAGGCCATGGATCGCTTCGCAGCACAGTTTGCGGTCTTCAGCACGGTGCGAGTATGACCGATCTGAGCGAAGAGGAACAACGCGCCGGTTTCGATGCCGTCAAGCGTGTCGTGGCGAATGACGTCAAATTCAAGGCACGCTTGGGGATCGGGGACGACGCCTATACAAGCCTGAAGGTGGTTAAGGGCTTCCGTAATCTGTTGGATGTTTCGGGGGCTGCTGCAAGTGGCGCGGCGGCGGCTAAGTCGAGCTTGGTCGCCACGACGTTCTTTGGCAAGACCGGGTTTGCAGCAGTGTGGGCCGCTTTGCCTTTAACAGCACAGGTCACCACGCCCATAGTCGTTGTTGCTGCCGCTGCCGTCGCCACCGGAGGGGCTTGCTACGGGGTAGCCCGGCTGTTCAGAGGATACAGCCAGTCGCGTGTGGACACCGTGCCAAGGTTCCTGAACACGCCCTTGGATCTGTTAGGCACATCGATTCTTGATCTGATGGGTGCCCTTTCGCTAAAGGTCGCCGCGATTGATGGTCATGTCGATACGCGAGAGGTTCAGGTCGTCAGGGATTACTTCGTGGAAGACTGGGGCTACGACCCCGACTATGTGGACCATGCTCTAGCCGTTCTCAGCGCTAACGATGATAAGTCGCGCCTGACCGATATGACGCGAGCACTTGCCGAGTTCGTTCATGGAAACCCGGACTGCAAGTTCGGAATCCTGCAACAAGAGATCAAACGCCTGCTGACCGAGGTCGCAGAGGCAGACGGAAGGCTGGACGAGCGCGAGGAAATGGCGATTGACCGGGTCATCCGGTCGCTCGATGAGCAGAATTCCGTGGTTGCCAGCCTGTCACGCGTAGCCAAGAGGACCAGTGCAGCGGTATCCTCTGCGACCGGATGGATCGGAAGCAAGCTCGGGCGGAACGGCAAGGCCGATCAGTAGTATCCTGCCCCTGCCCCTCAAGCAATGGCTGATACACCCAGAACTCACTGATACGTATAAGTATGGGGAAGGAAGGGAAGAAGAAGAAGAAGCATGGATAATCTCCTCGTGTATTCTCCTCTTTCTTAATTCTCTTCTTTCTTATCTTCTCTTAGAGGATGTTGAAAGGAACCACTTCTCTTCCGGTAGTATTCTCCCACTCCTTGAGTCTCGTCAGGTATCCCTCACAGCGTTCCGTCTCTCGGCATGTCTGGAAATCCAGTCGAACATAAGCAGGGTCATCCTTCCAGCTATCATGGTCCAATCCTAGAGCTTTGGCTTCCAAGGGAATTTCCCGACCGACCACCTCAACAGCAGCCTGCTTCATCGCTTCTTCTAATACTTTGCTGTGGGTATAGGGGATGATGGCACTGTCATGCACGGTCAGGACAGGCAGCCCCATGAAGGTACAGCGGTCGATCACCCGCTCCATGATCTGGGAATCGGTGAACATCAACCTGATGCCTACATCCGAGCAAAGGCTATCCGCCAGCGCCGGGACATGCTCGCTAAAGGCGTCGATGGTCTTTTGGAGGGTAGTATTCTTCAAGTGTTTCCCGGGATGTCTAGCCTTAAGCCCTTCACGAAAGGCTGAGCAGGCAGAACGAGTATCCTTGGCATTCAGAGCCGTCAGCACCAGTTGCTTGACCAGCCTGCGTTGCTCATCAGGATCGGTATCGGGGAACTGTCCAGGGGGAAGCTCATAGGGATCAGGAGGAAGCTCCACCCCTTGCTGCGCTGCCAGAATCTGGATGTGCATGGCTTTGAAGTCGATCTCGACAGTCGGAGTGTCATTGATGAATATCTGTGATCGTAGCTTGCTATTCAGCCCCTGCCACCACGGCCCATAGAACCGCCCGTTCATCTCCCATGAACCCCGGCTGAATATTCGCCTGACAAGCTGATGGCGAGGTCCGACAGCGACCCTGATGTCCTTTCCCCTGTTGTCCTGCCGGACGACCCACGGCTGCTCCAGGGTGGGGATGTCGATGAAGGTCTGTGCCAGCAGATCGTTATAGGCCGTCAACACCTGCCTCATGCAGTGGGTGTTATCGGTGTCCTGGTATTCCACTGCACGACTATAATCCCCTTCACCCTCCTTCAGGATAATACATTCCGAGGGGACTACCTGGATAGCTCGACCATCAACAACCAACGCCTCGAATCGTTTCTGAAGCTCCGTGCTGGCCTGTATCCTGCCCGTCCGGTTCCCCTTTGCTCCAGGGGCGGCATAGCTACCCGCCGATACTCGCACGAGACCCGCCGCCTGTAGCTGTTTCACCAGCACCACCAGATGCTTGGAAAGCCCCAAGGGGTTATAGCGGGATTGGCTATCCCATGCCCCCTCCGAGAAGGGCATACCCAAGCATAGAAGAGGATCCTCCTGCCACGCCAGATAAAGGTCCGTCACCAAGACCCGTAGCTGCTCGATATAAGGCCGTCTGGGCTTCTTGCCGCCCTTCTGCTTCTCTGCCTCCCCGGTAGCAAAGTGCTGGTTCCAGATATCCTGCACCAGACCGACCAAGGCGGGGTCTTCCGTCCAGATCGTGGTGCTCAGAGGCCGGGAATGCTGAGGATCGAAGATCGCCTCCTGCTTCTCGTTGGCTGGCTCATCCCCTTGTAACTGTTGCTGCATCTTTTGACCTGCCCCGGGATTTTTCCTCCAGATGCGATTAGAGTCCGGCCCAACTTGAGGACGGACAATGAAGCGAACGAGATTCACGGACGAACAGATCATCGGC
>NZ_JBGOSN010000109.1:0-2834 GCF_046335115.1 Paracoccus sp. P2
ACATGTTCATCGGCCGGTTCAGGTCGATCAGCCCGAAGAGATGCCCGCGCGGCACCGACTGGATGCCGTCCTCGCCATGGGTGAAGGGCGCCTGCAGGCAGAAGAAGAAGAACATCTGCGACAAGGCCAGGGTGATCATGGCGAAATAGATGCCCTGGCGGCGGATGGCGATGGCGCCCATCACCAGCCCCAGCAGGGCGGCGCCGGCGACGCCCAGCAGGATGCCGGCCTCGGGCGACCAGCCCCAGACCTTGACCGCATGGGCGGTGAAATAGGCCGCGCCCCCGAAGAAGGTGGCATGGCCGAAGGACAGAAGGCCGGTATAGCCCAAGAGCAGGTTGAAGGCCGAGGCGAAGAGCGCGAAGGCCAGCAGCTTCATCAGGAAGATCGGGTAGAGAAACATCGGCGCCACCACGAGCCCGGCCAGCGCCAGGGCGACCAGCAGCAGCTGGGCCTGCCCGGCGCGCGGATGGGCGGCGACATGGTCGGTGGGGATGGGTCCGGATTTCGCGGCCATCTCAGGCATCCTTTCCGAAAAGGCCCGCGGGCCGCAGGATCAAGACGATCGCCATGATGACGAAGATCACGATGTTCGAGGCCTCGGGGTAGAAGACCTTGGTCAGCCCCTCGACCACGCCCAGCATGTAGCCGGTGACGATGGCGCCCAGGATCGAGCCCATGCCGCCGACCACCACCACCGCGAAGACGATGATGATCAGGTTCGAGCCCATCAGGGGCGAGACCTGGTAGACCGGCGCCGCCAGCACCCCCGCGAAACCCGCGAGGCCCGCGCCGAGCGCATAGGTCAGGGTCAGGAGCAGCGGCACATTGACGCCGAAGGCCTGAACCAGCGTGGGGTTCTCGGTCGCGGCGCGCAGGTAGGCGCCGAGCTTGGTCTTCTCGATCAAGAGCCAGACCGCGATGCAGACCGCCAGCGAGGCGATGACCACCCAGCCGCGATAGATCGGCAGGAACATGAAGCCCAGGTTCACCGCCCCGGTCAGCTGCGCGGGCGGCGCATAGGGCTTGCCCGAGGCGCCGAAGAAATAGCGGAAGGTGCCCTCGATCGCCAGGGCCAGGCCGAAGGTGAAGAGAAGCCCGTAGAGCGGGTCGAGCTTGTAGAGCCGCGACAGCATGGTCTTTTCCACCAGCGCCGCGAACAGGCCGACGAAAAGCGGCGCCAGGATCAGCGCCAGCCAGTAGTTGATGCCGCCCACGGTCAGCAGCAGCAGCGCCGCGAAGGCGCCCAGCATGTATTGCGCGCCATGGGCGAAGTTGATGACCCGCAAGAGGCCGAAGATCACCGCCAGGCCCAGCGACAGCAGCGCGTAGAACGAGCCGTTGATGAGCCCGACCAGCAATTGCCCCATCAGCGCCTGGACGGGAATGCCGAAGATCATGGTCATGTCACACCCCCAGTTCGCGATGCAGCATGTCCATCTGCTGCGGCAGCTCGGCCACGGGGAATTCCGCCGTCATCCGGCCGTGGTCCATCAGGTAGAAGCGGTCGGCGACCTTGGCGGCGAAGCGGAAGTTCTGCTCGACCAGCACCACGGTCATGCCGCGGCCCTTCAGCTTCTGCAGCACCTCGCCGATGGCCTGGATGATGACCGGGGCCAGCCCCTCGGTCGGCTCGTCCAGCAAAAGGCAGCGCGCCCCGGTGCGCAGGATGCGCGCCATGGCCAGCATCTGCTGCTCGCCGCCCGACAGCTTGGTGCCCTGGCTGTTTCGCCGCTCCTTGAGGTTCGGGAACAGCGCGTAGATCTCCTCGACCGACATGCCGCCCTCGGCGACCCGGGGCGGCAGCATCAGGTTCTCCTCGACCGAGAGGCTGGCGAAGATGCCGCGCTCCTCGGGCACGAAGCCCAGGCCCGCCCGCGCGGTCTGGTGCAGGGGCAGCGCCATCATGTCGCGCCCGGCGAATGCGATCCGGCCCGTGCGCTTGCGCAGGATGCCCATGATCGTGCGCAGCGTCGTGGTCTTGCCCATGCCGTTGCGGCCCAGGATGCAGATGGTCTCGCCCTCGGCGACCGAGAGGTTCACGCCGTGCAGGACATGGCTTTCGCCATACCAGGCCTGCAGGTTCTCGACTTGCAGCAGCGCGCTCATGCCTCGGACCCCATATAGGCGCTGCGCACGCGCGGATCGGCCGAGACGGTGGCATAGTCGCCCGCCGCGATGATCTCGCCGCGCTGCAGCACGGTGACGTGGTGGCAGATATCGGCCACGACGCTCAGGTTGTGCTCGACCATCAGCACCGCGCGCTCGGCGGCGAGGTCGCGGATGATGCCCGCGACCATGGCCACGTCCTCCTGGCCCATGCCGGCCATCGGCTCGTCCAGAAGCAGCACCTCGGGATCCAGCGCCAGCGTGGTGGCGATCTCCAGCACGCGCTTGCGGCCATAGGACAGGTCGGCGGCGCGGTGGTCGCGGTATGGCGCCAGGCCGAGCCGGTCGATCAGCGCGTCGGCGCGCGGGTTCAGCCGGTCGAGCGCCGACAGCGGCAGCCAGAACTGCGTCGAGAGCCCGTTGGGCCGCTGCAAGGCGACCTTGACGTTCTCGCGCACCGTCAGGTGCGGGAACACCGCCGAGATCTGGAAGCTGCGCACCAGCCCCATCCGCGCCACCTTGTCGGGCCGGGTATTGGTGATGTCCTGGCCCAGCAGCGTGATCGAGCCCCGCGTCGGTTGCAGGAACTTGGTCAAAAGGTTGAAGACCGTGGTCTTGCCGGCGCCATTGGGCCCGATCAGCGCATGGATGCGCGCATGCGCCACGTCCAGGTCGACATCGTTCACCGCCGTGAAACCCGCGAAATCCCGCCCAAGGCCGCGGGC
>NZ_JBGOSN010000110.1:0-2757 GCF_046335115.1 Paracoccus sp. P2
GTAACGGCCCGATTGTTACCGCCTGCCTGAGTTTGGGCTGATGGATTAAGGCACGTGCATAGTGACGTCGTTAATGACGTGTCTTATGCGGGTGTGGGGATGCGGGGCGATATTCTTGGACTGGAGCGGCGGCGGCGGTGGAGCGACGAGGAGAAGCTCGAGATCGTTTTGTCGGTCGGCGTGGACGGGGCGACGGTGACGCAGGTTGCACAGCGGCACGATGTGACGCGGCAGCAAATCTATGCCTGGCGGCACCAACTGAAGAAGAAGGGCGTGGTTTCGGCGTCTCCGGAGACGCTGTTTCTGCCGGTTGGATTGGACCGGCCCACGGAATTGGTGATGCAGACAGCGGCCATCTGCACAGGAGCGCCTCGGCCTGCCCAGATCGAGTTGCAGTTGGCGAATGGTCGCTGCCTGCGCTTCGATCCGGCTCTGGATACCGTGACGCTGACACATGTGATCCGTGCGGTGGAAGGGGCATGATCGGGCCGGGAACCGGCGTTCGTGTCTATCTGGCCTGCGGCGTGACCGACATGAGGAAGGGAATCTCCGGGCTGGCTGCACTTGCCCAGGATGTTCTGCGCCAGAAGCCGGCCGGCGGTGCGGTTTTTGCATTCCGCGGGCGTCGCGGCGACAGGTTGAAATTGCTTCATTGGGATGGTCAGGGCTTCTGCCTGTATTACAAGGTGCTGGAGAAGGGGCGCTTTCCCTGGCCGATGCGCGGGGATGGTGCGGTTCGCCTGACCTCGGCGCAGCTGGCCATGCTGTGGGAAGGCATTGACTGGCGCAGGCCGGATTGGGGCGCGCCACCGGCCCGGGTGGGCTGATTTACCCTGCTAAAACGCCTTGTTTTTATGGCAATTTTGCCTGCCTTGTGGTAGGTGGGCGCATGTCGAATGCGGCCCAGACCCTTCCTGATGATCCGGCGCTTCTGAAGTCGCTGATCGCGGCGTTGCAGGCGGAAAACGCGAAGATCTCGGCCACGTTGCGCGCCCATGACCAGTTGATCCAGTCCCTGCGGCTGCGCATTGCCAGGCTGAAGAAGCAGGTCTTCGGCCAGTCCTCGGAAAAGATCGAGCGCGAGATCGAACAGCTGGAGCTGGCGCTCGAGGATCTCATGATCGCAGCGGCCGAAGGCCAGCCTGACGTCGTGAACGACGGCCAAAACGATGATGGGTTGGAAACGGCACCTGCCGATGAAGCTGCCGAGCGCCCATCCCGCCGACGTCCCCGGGTCTCGGACAGCACGCCGCGCGAGCGGCGGGAGCTCGACCCCGGCAGTTGCTGCCCCGATTGCGGCGGCGATTTGCGCCTGGTGGGCGAAGATGTCAGCGAGATGCTGGATCTGATCGCGGCACAATTGAAGGTTGTCCAGATCGCCCGCCTGAAAAAGTCCTGCCGCCGCTGTGAACGCATGGTGCAGATGCCGGCCCCCAGCCGGCCGATCCCCGGCAGCATGGCCGGTGCGAACCTGCTCGCCCACATCCTCGTCTCCAAGTTTGACGACCACCTTCCGCTTTATCGCCAGCATGAGATCTTCACCCGGATGGGCGCCGACATCCCGGACAGTACCTTGGTCGACTGGTGCGGTCGCGCCATGAAGGTGCTGGCACCGCTGATCGAGCGGATCGAGGTGGATGTGATGGCCAGCGACCTCCTTCATGCCGATGACACACCGATCCGGGTGCTGGATCGCGCGGGCCGCGACAAGGGGGTGGGCAAGGGTGTGAAGAAGGGCCGGATCTGGGCCTATGTCCGCGATCAGCGCCCTTGGGCAGGCGCCTCACCGCCCGGCGCGGTCTATGCCTTCGCGCCCGACTGGAAGGAAGAGCACGTCCACGGCCATCTCGCCAACACCCGCGGCATTCTCCAGGCCGATGGCTACAAGGGTTATGCCAAGCTCTATGAACCGGAACCCGACGGGAAGCCCCGCCTTCGGGAGGCCGCGTGTTGGGCTCACCTGAGGCGTGACTTCCATGATGAATGGACCAAGACCAAATCAACGATCGCCCGCGAGGCACTCGACCGTATCGGCGCGCTCTATGACATCGAGCGGGAGATCACCGGCCATCCCGCCGATATCCGCCTTGCCGCGCGCCGGAAACACAGCGTTCCGAAGGTCGAGGTCTTCTTCGCCTGGTCAGAGCAGCAGCTCTCGCGGATCCCCGGCAAGGGCGATCTGGCCAAGGCCTTTCGTTACGGGCTGAGCCGCCGGGACGCTTTCAGCCTGTTCCTTGAGGACGGCCGGGTGGCGATCGACAACAATCCTGCCGAGCGCGCGCTGCGCCCGATCGGTGTCGGGCGCCGCAACTGGCTCTTCGCCGGTGCGGATACCGGAGCCGAAACGCTGGCCCGCGCCATGACCATCGTTGAAACCGCCAAGATGAACGGCCTGGACCCCCAAGCCTATCTGGCCGACATCCTGGCCCGCATCCATGATCACAAGATCAATCGGCTCGACGATCTGTTGCCCTGGAACTGGTCGCCGCTGCCCTCCGCCCTGCACGAGGCCGCCTGATGGCAACCGTCACCCACGTCTGCACCCTCGACTACATCGCAAAGATGCTGGGCGAAGACCCCGAGCTTCTCAAAGCCATCGTCTACAACGACGACAACCTGACCTATGGCTCGATCATCAGCGTCTATACCGGCCCGGATGACACCGTCACCGCCCTGACCGATGACGGTATCGATGAACTGAAAGACATGCTCAGGGACGCGCGCATCACCACCGAAACCTGGCACGCGTTCCTCGAC
>NZ_JBGOSN010000111.1:0-2743 GCF_046335115.1 Paracoccus sp. P2
CCGTATGCGCCGTCTCCAGCCCATTGATATCGTGGGTTTCCTGCGAGCTGCGTAGGAGCGAGCCTCTTTGTGGTTTTCTGCAAGGGGGCGATGGTGGCGGATGGTGGCGGATGGTGGCGACGGGTTCGTTGGTCGTGTCGAGGTGGTTCGTCGGACGCGGGGGTATCGGCGCTGGCCTGAGGCGGTGAAGGCCCGGATCGTGGCGGAGAGTTTCCAGCCCGGGGTGCGAGTTGTGGATGTCGCGCAGCGGCATGATCTTGCGCCGCATCAGCTCTCGGACTGGCGGCGCCAGGCGCGACAGGGGCTTCTGGCGCTGCCGGCGGATGCCATGGAGGCGGTAGGCGCGACCGTGGTGCCGGCGTTCGTGCCGGTGTCGGTAGATGACGAGGTGGATGCCTCGCCTGATGCCGCGCGCGGTGCCGAAGGGGTCGTCGGAATCGAGATTGGCGACGGAATTATTGTCCGCGTGCCGGGCGACGTGTCGGCGGAGCGGGCGGCGGCGCTTGTGCGTGCGCTGCGCAGGTCGGCATGATCGTCGCCGGGCAGCGGCTGCCGATCCTGGTGGCGACCCGACCGGTGGACTTCCGTTGCGGTCATCAGGCGCTGGCACTGATCGTTCAGAACACGCTGCGGCTCGATCCGCATTCCGGGGTGATGGTGATCTTCCGATCGAAGCGCGGCGACAGATTGAAGATCCTGGTGTGGGACGGCACCGGCATGGTGCTGGTGTATAAGGTCCTGGAGCAGGGCAAGTTCGCCTGGCCGAAGGTTCAGGACGGGGTGATGCGGCTGTCACGGGCGCAATGCGAGGCGCTGGTCGAGGGCCTGGATTGGCGGCGGGTGATGGCGCAGCGGGTGACGGTGCCGACTGCGGCGGGGTGACTCAGGTCGTCGTTCCGGGCGTTGTTTTGTTGGGCTTCCCTGCCGGGATCGGATAGAAAGGGCCATGTCGCAGCCCCTCGATCTGAGCCGCTTTCCTGACCTCCCGCCCGAGGTGGTGGCGGCCTTTGCAGCGCAGCACGAGGCGCTGGAGGCCGCCCGGTTCGAGGCCTCGGTCGAACGCGCGGCACGCCAGCACGAGCAAGCGGTGGTGGCCGAGAAGGAGGCGTTCATCGCCGAGCTCAAGGAGCTGGTGGTGACGCTGGAAGGCCAGATCCAGCAGTATCGCCGCGCGAAGTTCGGGCCGAAGTCCGAGAAGCTGGACCCCGCCCAGCTGGACCTGGCACTGGAAGACCTCGAGACTGCCATCGCCGAGACCGAGGCGCGCATCGCTGCGGTCGAAGAGAAGATCGCCGCCAGCACGCTCGATCCCGAGAAGAAAGCTCGGCGTAAACCGCGCAAAGCCCGGGCGCTGCCCGAAGGCCTGCCGCATGTGGAGCGGGTGGTCGAGCCCGACAGCATCGCCTGTCCTTGTGGCTGTGGCGACATGGTCCGGATCGGCGAGGACCGCAGCAAGCGGCTGGATTGCATCCCCGCGCGGTATCAGGTGATCGTCACGGTGCGACCCAGATACGCCTGCCCCAAGGGCCGGGCCGGTGTGGTGCAGGCAAAAGCCCCGGCGCATCTGCTCGAAGGCAGCTGGCCTACCGAGGCGCTGCTCGCGCAGATCGCGGTCGCCAAGCATTCTGAACACATGCCCTTGAACCGGCAGTCGCTGGTCATGGCCCGGCACGGGGTGCCCATCGACCGCTCGGTGCTGGCCGACTGGATGGGCCGGACCGGCGCGCTGATCGCGCCCGTGGTCGAGCGCATGACGGTGCTTCTGAAGACCGGCGGCACCCGCCTCTATGTCGACGAGACCACAGCCCCGGTCCTGGACCCAGGGCGCGGCAAGACGAAGACCGGATATCTCTGGGCGGTGCTACGCGACGATCGCGGTTGGGGCGGTCCCGCCCCGCCCGGCGTGGTGTTCCACTATCGCCCGGGCCGCGCCGGCGAGAACGCCGACGAGATCCTCGACGGGTTCGACGGGACGATTCAGGTCGACGCCTATGGCGGCTACACCCATCTGGCCAAGCCCGACCGGAAGGGCGGCAAGCCGCTTGCGCTGGCGTTCTGCTGGTCGCACGGCCGCAGGAAGCTCATCGCGGCCAGACCGAAGGCCGGCTCGCCCATTGTCGACGAGGCGCTGGCGCGCATCGCCGCGCTCTATCGGATCGAGGCCGCCATCCGCGGCAAGGATGCCGGCCTGCGCCGCACCATCCGGCAGGAGCAGTCCCGCCCCCTGGTCGATAAATTCTTCGCCTGGCTCGCCGCCCAGGCCGACCGGACCTCGCGCAAGTCGGATCTCGGCAAGGCCCTGCACTACATGCTGCGCCGCCAGGACGGCTTCCGGCTGTTCCTCGACGATGGCCATGTCGACATGGACTCCAACCTGGTCGAGAACGCCATCCGCAGCCCGGCCATGAACCGCCGCAATGCGCTCTTCGCCGGCCACGACGAGGGTGGCCGCAACTGGGCCCGCTTCGCCAGCCTGATCGGCACCTGCAAGCTGAACGACGTGGAGCCTTACGCCTACCTGCGCGATCTCTTCACAAGCATCGCCACCGGCCACCTCGACAAGGACATAGACGCCTTGATGCCATGGGCCTACGCGGCAGCGACCAAGACCTCACAATGAGCACATCCGGGACTCCCGGCTGAGCTCATTGTGAGCTTCACTAACCGGCACTCGCCCCCCAACGCACCCAACTCGCGCTCCCAAGCGCACCCCAAATCCCAATGGGACGGAGACGGCGCTTAC
>NZ_JBGOSN010000112.1:0-2660 GCF_046335115.1 Paracoccus sp. P2
CAGAGCGCCGAGCCGCGCGAGATCGCCCGCTTCAACGCCCGGGTGAAAACCGCCGCCAAGCCGCCACCGTAACAGCGCCCCGGCAGCGATATGGAGAGGCTGCTCTCCTTCCAGCCCCCCGGATAGTGCGACGATCCGGGCAACGAGAGCTTATGTCACGACAGGGAAAAAGACCATGAGACGACCCTATTTCCTCGGCACAGCAGCCCTGCCCTTCCTGGTGCTGGCCGGCACCGCCTCGGCCGATTGCGGCAGCCTGACCATTGCCAGCATGAACTGGCAAAGCGCCGAGGTCCTGGCCAGCCTCGATCAGTTCATCCTGAACGAAGGCTATGGCTGCGACGCCGAGATCACCATTGCCGATACCGTCCCGGCCATCACCTCGCTGGTCGAAAAGGGAAAACCCGAAGTGGTTCCCGAAGGCTGGGTCGGGCTGATGCCGGAACTGTTCGAGACCGGGCTTGCCGAGGGCAAGATCGTTTCGGTCGGCAGGGCGCTGTCGGATGGCGGTGTCCAGGGCTGGTTCATCCCCAAATATATCCAGGACGAACATCCCGAGATCCGGACCGCCGCGGATGTCCTTGCCCATCCCGAACTTTTCCCCGCGCCGGAAGAGCCGGGCAAGGGCGCCATCTACACGGGGCCTGCGGGCTGGGGCGGCAATATCGTCACCACGCAGCTTGCCAAGGCCTTCGGCGCCGAGGACAAGGGGTTCGTGCTTGTCGATCCCGGTTCGGCGGCGGGCCATGACGGCGCGGTTGCGCGGGCTTACGAGCGCAGGCAGGGCTGGGTCGGCTATTACTGGGCACCCACGGCTTTGCTCGGCAAATACGAGATGGTGCAGATCGACTTCGGCGCCCCCCTGGACATGGAGGAGTGGAAACGCTGCACGTCGGTCGCCGATTGTCCCGATCCGAAACCCAATTCCTGGCCTGTGGACGAGGTTCTCACGCTGGTGGCCAGGGAGTTCTCGGAAACGACCGACCCAGCCGTCATGGACTACCTGTCGAAGCGCAGCTGGAGCAACGATACCGTCAACGCGCTGATGGCCTGGATGACCGACAATCAGGCCACCGGCGAGGCGGGCGCCCAGGAATTCCTGCGCAATAACGAAGAAACATGGACGCAATGGGTGAGCCCGGATGCGGCCGAGAAGATCAGAGCCGCGCTCTAGGCAAAAGAAAGGGCGCGGCGTCGAAGCCGCGCCCCCCTTCCCCAGCAACAGGCGGACAACATCCTCATGACCTGGCTCACCACATTTCCCCAATTGAAAAGCACCTGGCTGCGCGATCTCCAGCGGCTGATTGACGACGGTTTCCGCAGCTTCACGCGCAGCTACGGCGACCTGATCGAAGGCTTCTTCAGCCCGCTGCAGAGCCTGCTGATCTGGTTCGAACGGCTGCTTCTGGGCACGCCCTGGCCGGTGATCCTGCTGGTCGTGGCCGGCCTGGCCTGGGGCGCCAGCCGCAGCCTGCGCGTGGTGATCGGCTCGGTCGCCACCCTGGTGCTGATCGGCCTCTTCGGCATGTGGGACGACACCATGAAGACCATCTCCATGGTGCTGGCCGCCACGCTTTTGTCGATCGCCGTCGGCCTGCCGCTGGGCATCCTGATGGCGCGCTCGCAGCGGGTGCAGCGGATCATCAGCCCGATCCTCGACATCATGCAGACCATGCCCAGCTTCGTCTACCTGATCCCGGTGGTGATGCTGCTGGGCATCGGCCGGGTGCCGGGGCTGATCGCGGTGGTGATCTATGCCATCCCGCCGATGATCCGGCTGACCAACCTGGGCATCCGCCAGGTCGATCCCGAGGTGCTGGAGGCGGCCGACGCCTTCGGCTCCTCGGCCTGGCAGAAGCTGGTCAAGGCGCAGCTGCCGCTGGCGCTGCCCACCATCATGGCCGGCATCAACCAGACCATCATGATGGCGCTGGCCATGGTGGTGATCGCCTCGATGATCGGGGTGCAGGGGCTGGGCCAGCCGGTGCTGCGCGCCATCAACAACCAGTATTTCACCATGGGCCTGTTCAACGGCTTCGCCATCGTCGGCATCGCCATCCTGTTCGACCGTATCAGCCAGGCCTGGGGCAAGCGGCTGCAGAAACACCATGAGGCCAGCCATGACTGATCCCATCGGCATCGAGATCAAGAACCTCTACAAGATCTTCGGCGCGGACCCCCAGGCCCATGTCGCGGCGGTGCGCGCCGGCATGACCAAGGCCGAGCTGCAGGCCCGCCACGGCCATGTGCTGGGGCTCAGCGACATCAACATCTCCATCGCGCCGGGCAGCATCCAGGTGATCATGGGCCTGTCGGGTTCCGGCAAGTCGACGCTGATCCGCCACATCAACCGGCTGATCGAGCCCACCGCCGGCGAGATCGTGATCGAGGGCCGCAACGTCGTCGGGATGTCCCGCGACGAGCTGCGCGCCTTCCGCCGCCACAAGACCGCGATGGTGTTCCAGAAATTCGGCCTGCTGCCGCATCGCACGGTGCTGGACAATGCCGCCTACGGGCTGGAGGTGCAGGGCATGGCGGAGGCCGAGCGCTATCGCACCGCCATGCGCTGGATCGAGCGGGTGGGCCTTGCCGGCTTCGAGAAGAGCTACCCGAGCCAGCTTTCGGGCGGCATGCAGCAGCGCGTGGGCCTGGCCCGCGCC
>NZ_JBGOSN010000113.1:0-2599 GCF_046335115.1 Paracoccus sp. P2
CCTTGAACTCGGCCGTAAACCGTCTGCGTGTCTTCATGCTGGATCGTCCTTTTCATCGGTCGATCCACCTTATGCCCCTGTCTCAGAAACCGGCACCACCTCACTAATCGTCCTAATAAAACAACTTGAACCAGATTGTTTTGTTCTTTTCAGAGCCGCAGCTTAGCTCCGTTAGGCAAACTTACACGCTGTCTCCCGTACTCGCCACGTCGAGGGCAGAGGCATGTGGTCTCATTGTTGCCCACTTGGTTCGCGGTGTCGTGGCAATCAATGCATGCAGAAGATGATGCTGGTGATTGACGTATCGCATGAGTCTGCCTAAACATGTTTGTGACTACTCACTAACTAAAGAGGTGCCCTGTGCGCAAGTCAGCGGAGCTTCGCAAGGCCGAGATCGTGGCCACCGTGCTCGACCTCGCCGACAGGATCGGGCCGGACCGGGTGACGACAGGAGCGGTCGCGTCGCAGATCGGCGTCACGCAGGCTGCGCTGTTCCGGCACTTCCCGACCAAGGTCGCGCTGTGGCAAGCGGTGGCCGAGCATGTGGCCGAGGGGCTGGCGACGGCCTGGGACGATGCATTGCGCCTCGGAGACACGCCGATTGTCAGGTTGCGTGCGCTGATTTCCGCGCAGTTCACGCAGATCCACGCGACCCCCGCGCTGCCGATGCTGCTGTTCTCGCGTGAGTTGAACGTCACCAACGCCGAGCTGCGCGCCACCTTTCACGGCAGGCTCACGACCTTCCACGGCCTTCTGGCGACCGAGGTCAGAGCCGGTCAGAAAGCCGGCGTGTTACGTGGCGACATTGCCGCAGAGGATGCGGCAGTGCTGTTGACCTCGCTGGTGCAGGGCGTGGCGATCCGCTGGTCGCTCGGCGACCGCGATTTCGACTTGCGTGCCGAGGGGCTGCGCCTGTTCGACGCGCAGTGCGGGCTTTTGGCTGCTGAAGGAGAATAGACGATGCGGCGCTTCTGGCTGTCGGGTGTTCTTCTGGCGGCGGCCGTCGCTGCCGGCTTTCTGTTCTTCACCGAACGCCCGCTGACGGTGGCGGCCGTTCAGCCCGAACATGATGTAGCCCTTCGCATCTACGGGCTGGGCACTGTCGAGGCGCGGATCCTCAGCCGCGTCGGCTTCGAGGTGGGCGCCGCCCTGACCTCGCTGGCCGCCGATGCCGGGGACAGCGTGGCGAAGGGGCAGGAACTGGCCATCCTTCACTCTGCCGAACAGGAGGCGCGCGTTGCCCGCGCAGGCGCAGCGGTGACAGCCAACGAGGCCAATCTTGCCAAGGCCACGGCAGCAGTTGTGCGCGCTCATGCCGTTCTGGCCGAGCGTGAGGCAGTGAACCGCCGCCAGCAAGGGTTGGTGCAGCGTGACGTCGCCTCGGCCCAGCGCGCCGAGGAAGCGCAGCGCGACGAGGACGTGGCCCGCGCCGATCTGGCGGTGGCCGAGGCGGAGGTGGCGGTGATCCGGGCACAGGGCCTCGATGCGGCGGCGGCGCTGCGGCAGGAGGAAGCCCTTCTCGCCCACCACCGGCTGGTCACGCCCTATGACGCGCTGGTCGTCGCGCGCCATGCCGAGGCTGGCGCGGTGGTGAAGGCCGGCGATCCGATCCTTACCCTGATCGACCCCGCCACCATCTGGATCCAGGCCTATATCGACGAAGAACGCGCTGGCCAACTTGCCATAGGCCAGCCGGGCACGATCCGGCTGCGCTCGCAGCCTTCGGCCGAGTTCCACGGCACCATCGCCCGCATCGGCCTCGAAAGCGACCGGGTGAACGAGGAGCGCCGCGTCTGGCTGACCTGCGCCGACTGCCCCGCCGAGATGTTTCTTGGCGAACAGGCCGAAGTGCGCATCCTGACTGGCACACGCGCGAGCGCGCTGATGGTTCCCGAGGTCGGCATCACCGGCTTCGACGGCCATCGCGGCACGGTCTGGATGGTGCAAGACGGCCGCCTCGCGCGGGTGGGGCTGACCTTCGGCGCCCGCGATGATCGCGGCCGCGTCGAGGTCACGGGTGGCCTGCCCGAAGGAGCCGCCATCGTCGCCAGCCCGCCCAGGGGCGCCGCAGAGGGCCGGCGCGCCCGCCTCAGCGAGGCGCCATGAACCTCGCGCTCAAAGACATCCGCCATGGCCTGTTCCGGTTCGTGCTAACCTGTTTCGGGCTGGGGCTGCTGATGACGGTCGTGCTGGCGATGATCGGTATCTATAACGGCCTCGTCTCGGACGCGCTGGCGGTGGTAAAGGCACCGGTCGCAGATATCTGGGTGGTGGAGGCTGGTACCAAGGGACCGTTCGCGGAAGCCTCCAGCATTCCGGTCGGCACGCGCGATGCAGTGGCACGGATGCCCGGCGTGGCCGAGGCCGGCGCGGTCAACTACCAGAACGTCGAAACGCCTTATGCCGGGCGCGCACTACGACTCTATGTCGTCGGCTACGCGCCGGGCCGCCCGGGTGGGCCGCAGGCGATCGCCGAGGGGCGCGGCATCGGCGCCAGCCATTTCGAACTGGTGGCCGACCGCAAGACCGGCCTGCTGCCCGGCGAGACGATCCGGCTCGGGCGCGACCGCTTTACCGTGGTCGGGCTGGTCGAAGGGGC
>NZ_JBGOSN010000114.1:0-2539 GCF_046335115.1 Paracoccus sp. P2
CCGTATCTTCGAGGCCGGACACACGACCGCACCTGATCACATGCCCGACCGTGCCCAAGATTCCGCTTGCATCCAAGGGGGCGTCCACACACGTCCGGCCTGACCGCCCTGCCGCGTGGTGAAAGAGGCGGATAGTGTCCACCATTGATAGTGGACACTATGGTGATGGCATGGCGCGTCGGACGAAGCGACTTTGGACGGATGAGGAGAAGCGTTCGATCTGTTTCCAGACGGCGGCGCCGGGCGTTTCCGTGGCTCAGGTGGCGCGGCGCTACGCGGTGAACGCGAACCTGATCTTCAAGTGGCTGCGCGATCCCCGTTATGCGCCGGACCCCACCTCGGTTGCGCGCCCAGCAGAGGAGGCGCGGTTTCTGCCCGTAGAGATCGTCGCGGAGACCAGGTCTACTCCGGCGGCACCTGCCGCCGAGAACCACATCGAGATCGAGCTGGCGGGCGGTCACCGGATGCGGATCAGCGGCAGCTATGATCCTGAGGCGCTGGCGCGGCTGATCCGGGGACTTTCGGCGTGATCCCGGTTCCGGCCAACACGCGGGTCTGGCTGGCTGCCGGGGTCACCGACATGCGCAAGGGCTTTGCTTCCTTGGCGGCGCAGGCCGAGGCGGTGCTGAAGCAGGATCCTTTCGGCGGGCATCTCTTCGTCTTCCGCGGCCGTCGCGGTGATCTGGTGAAGGTCATCTGGTGGGATGGCCAGGGGGCCTGCATGTTCATGAAGCGGCTGGAGCGGGGCCGGTTCGTCTGGCCCTCGGCCAAGGAGGGGAAGGTGGCGCTGACACCGGCGCAGTTGTCGATGCTCCTGGAAGGGATCGACTGGCGTGCCCCGGAGCGAACGTGGCGGCCCTTGGCAGCGGGATAATCAGGGGGGGCCACAAGAGAATGATTCCCATAAGGAATCCCGTGGGATAAACTCCTTGCATGCTCGATCAGACCCTGACCCTGCCGGAAGATCCCGAGGAGTTGCGCAGCTTCACCGCGCGGCTTCTGGCCGAGGTGAAGGCGCAGGCGATCCTGATCGAGAAGCTGCGGCACCAACTGGCCGGGCACCGGGCACACCGGTTCGGCGCGTCCTCGGAGACGGCAGAACAGCTTCAGTTGGCTCTTGAGGCCAGCGAGATCGCGGCCGCCGCGATGACGGCGCGGATGCGTCTGCCGGACATCGAGGAGAAGGGCAAACCCAAGCGCCGTCCGATCCCGGATCATATCCCCCGGATGGAGGTGGAACTGATGCCCGGCGCCGATGCCTGTGCCGATTGCGGCGGTCGCCTGCGCCGGATCGGCGAGGACGTCACGGAAGAGCTGGAGTATGTTCCTGGGCGCTTCATCGTGAACCGGATTGTCCGCCCCCGGCTGACCTGCGCTTGCTGCGAACGCTTCGTCCAGGCCCCGCTGCCGTCGCGCCCGATCGAGCGCGGTCGCCCCGGGCCGGGTCTGCTGGCCCATGTGCTGGTCAGCAAGTATGCCGACCATCTCCCCCTCTATCGCCAGAGCCAGATCTTCGGCCGCGAAGGGCTCGATCTCGACCGATCGACCCTGGCCGACTGGGTCGGCAAGACCACCACCCTTCTGGAGCCACTGGCCGAGGCCATCGGGCGCCATGTCCTGTCGGCCGAGGCGATCTTCGCCGACGATACGCCGGTGCGGATGCTGGCGCCCGGCACCGGCAAGACCCAGACGGCCCGGCTCTGGACCTATGCCCGCGATGAGCGCCCATGGGATGGCGATGCTCCGCCTGCCGCATGGTATCGCTTCTCGGGCGACCGCAAGGGTCAGCACCCCAAGGATCATCTGGCCCGTTTCCGCGGCTGGATGCATGCCGACGGCTATGCCGGGTTCGAGGATCTCTACCGTTCCGGCGCCATCCGCGAGGTCGCCTGCATGGCCCATGTCAGGCGCAAGTTCGTGGACATCCACCGATCGCAAGGTTCGCCGATCGCTGAGGAGGCCATCGGCCGCATCGCCCGGCTCTATGCCGTCGAGAAGGAAGCCCGAGGTTCGCCACCGGACCGCCGCGCCGAACTCCGTAAGGCACATGCCGCCCCGGTCTTCGATGACCTGGAAGTCTGGCTGGCCATGCAACTCACCACGATCTCGGGGAAATCCCCGCTAGCGGCCGCCATCCGATACGCCCTCACCAGGATGGAACGCCTGCGCCCCTACCTCGACAACGGCATCCTCGAACTCGACAACAACGCCGCCGAACGCGGCATGCGCGCCATCGCCCTCGGGCGGAAAAACTACCTATTCGTCGGTTCCGAGGCAGGTGGAAAGGCCGCCGCCATCGCCTACACCCTGATCGAAACAGCCAAGCTCAACGTCAGCGATCCCCATGCCTGGCTCGCCGACACCCTGGCCCGTATCCCTGATTACAAGATCACAAAGGTCGATGACCTGCTGCCTTGGAAATGGCCCGGGTAGCGCTCAGGCCGGACGTGTGTGGACGCCCCCTTGGATGCAAGCGGAATCTTGGGCACGGTCGGGCATGTGATCAGGTGCGGTCGTGTGTCCGGCCTCGAAGATACGG
>NZ_JBGOSN010000115.1:0-2532 GCF_046335115.1 Paracoccus sp. P2
CTATGCTACGGCGGAAATGACGGAGCGACTGGCGGCATAGAAACCAACCCGATCCACCTTAGCCAAGCCGCCAAACTGTCTCACCAGGCGGGTCCACCTCTGATCGCCCGGCCGCGCCTTGGCCTTTGCGGCCCGCCTCACGGTTGTGGCGGTCGATCTCGCGGCGAACGACTGCCTCCATGACCGAGAACGGCACCGGCACCACATCGCGACCAGGGGCGGCACCAGGCGCATGGCCGGCGTGGGCGCCCTTGAATTCCGGCCGGTCGTCGATCACGCGCGACAGGGCGGCAAAGGTCCGTTCCGCTATCTTCGCCCGCGCGTTCTTCGGAATCGCAAAGGTCAGATCGATCCCGAGGTGGAAACAGACGCCCAGCGGCTTCACGCCGGGTTGGCCTCGGCCCTTGCCGCGCCATTTGAACTTGGCGCCGCCGGCCACCAGATGCCCGGCAAAGGCCGAGCCGTTGTCCGTATAGAGCCGGTCGAAGATGCCGTATTCCTGGCAGACCTTGCGGATCAGCCGTGCCGTCGCCACCGCGTTTTCCGACTGGGCAATCTCGTATCCCAGGACGAAGTTCGATGCGGTATCGACCAGCGCCAGCATCACCGGCCGCACAGGCTTGCCATCGCCGAAGTCTACCCAGAAGTCTTGCGTCCGCCCGTCCAGCGACACCCATTCGAGCGACTGGATCGAGGTTTTAGCCCGCTTGATCGGCATGGTCAGGCGGCTTGTCGCTTCGTCGCGGCCGAAGCGCGCAACCAGTTTCTGCGCCTCGGGCAGATCATCCCAGCGCCGCAGAACTGTCCTGTAGGCCGGCCATTGCCAGCCCCGCTTGCGCGCCACATCCCGGACGTCGCGCCAAGCCTGCTTAAGCGGGAATTGCGGCCCGGCATCGCGGATCGTGGTCATGAAGAAGGCCCATGCCTCGACAGAAATCTTGTCCTGTGGACGTCCACCGCGCGAAAAATCGGGCATCAGGGCTGGGGCAAAATTGACAGGGTCGACCCCGTCAACGGCGCGAAGGATGCGCCGCAGGGTCATGCGGTCGGTGCCCTTCGGGCCGAACTGTTGCTGCACCGCTTGTACTAGGCGGGCCGACAGGCCGAACGTGGCGCCCGCTCCGGCCTTCACGAGGAACCGGGCAATCTCGGCTTTCCGTAGGGCGATAGCCTGCATCGCGGGCGGGGCCTCGGCAAAGCGCTCGTGGGCCGCATCGTCATAGTCGCCAGCCGGAAGGCCGGTCGCCTCAATCTCGCGCAGTTCGTAGGCCCGGCGAACATCTGCGGGGAGGTCGGAAAGAGCGACGACCTCGGTATCACCACCATTTCCCCTTATGATCTGCGTGGGTATTTCGCGAAGATCGAGCCAACGGGAAGCCGAGCTTCTGTGCGTGGGAACTCCCGCAACTCCGAGCAACTTCCTAACGGGTATGCTGGTCATTTCACCAACCCGGCAGCAATCTGGATTTTCCGTCGCAACTGCTCGGCTTTGGCACCCTGCCACTTTCCGATCAGCGCCTTCCGGGCGTTGTGTGGATCAACGCCGTGCCCGCGGCACCACCTATGCAGACTGGTGCCTCGGGCAACGAAGGCCGCCCGAACGGCGTTGTTGATATTGCTGAGGTCTGCTATCTTGGTCATGCTATTTGTGCCCAATTTGGGTAACGATATGCGCAAATTATGCGCCACGTCAAGAGGAGCAACGCATGGAGTTGGATATCAGCACTCGGCTACGCCATTTGCGGGACTCCAAGGGCTGGACTGTGAGTGAGATGGCTTACCGGACGGGCATACCCAAGCGAACTCTTGACAAGTACATGGCTCGCGACGGGGCGAGTTTGCCCGGCTTGGAGGCGCTTTCCTCCCTGTCAAAGGGGCTGGGTGTGTCTCTCGACTGGCTGGTGTTTGGTGTAGGCGGCCCTTCAGGTGCGCCCACAGAACTCCTCGTCAACAGGTCTGCCACCGCCGCTAGCCTCATGGTTTTTGAGGCGGTGATGGGGCGGCTCTCGAAACAATACCCTGGTATCTATGAAAATGAGGAGCTGTTGGGTCTTTCCGTCGATGTATGGGCTGCCGAGATCGGCGAGCGAGCGATGGAAGAGGCCCGACGCTTACTTGAGCGCGGTGTGACCAGAGAAGACCTGGAGCTTTGGAAGCAAAGTCGCACGGAACGGCTGGTCGAAATTACGCAGGATAAAGCCTCAAGAATCCTTTCGTCTTGAGGTGTGCGGTGTGCGCAAAAACGCGCACACCTTATCCGCTAACCCATTGATTTTTCGTCGCCAGAATTTCCACGCTTCCGCGAAAATGGCGACTTTCGTGCCGAAAGGCTCAAACCTTTTGACACTCGCCCCTGTAACCCATTGATTTTACACACCCGGAAAATTACAGAGGCTCAAACCTTTTGACACCCGTCAGGGCGCGCAGGGCGCTCCCCCCGGGGTATTTGCGGAAACGGTGAAAGCGCTCAGAGCTTGCCGGTGAGTTCGGGCACCACGGAGAACAGGTCGCCCACCAGGCCGTAATCGGCGA
>NZ_JBGOSN010000116.1:0-2501 GCF_046335115.1 Paracoccus sp. P2
CTCCGCGCGTCGGGCGATTGCTCAACCTGCGCCAATTGGCGTAAACACTAACCGGGCTCCGGTCGCGGCTGGATGAAAGTTCAGGGGCAGGTCACTTTCCCCCGCATCCGTGTTTGATGTTGTATTTGGGCCTCCGAACAGAAAAAGAAAAGTGGGTGATCCCCGGCGACCGAAGCCGCCGAGGAAAAGCCTACATGCAATCGATGGCATCCATCACAAGCTCAATGGCTTGTTGCTGCCACGGGGCAAGGACGGTTGATGTCAGAGGAAGCCATGCCCCACCATCGAGCCTGACCACCTCCTCCCCCTCGTTCGTGACATCATAGGCAAGGCTGCCACCATCAGGTCCAAGGAACACCACCGAGCAATCGCTGTTGAAGACCCGTGCCAAAGCTTCGGCATCGGCTTCTGGGCCGTAGGGCAGCCACCATCGCCCCTCACGCTGCACCAGCGCATAGACCTCCAGGGGTTCAGTCATTCCAACCTCCCAGACGCCCGGTGTGCAGGTAATAGGCAAGAGCCTCCCTGAACTGGGCCGCGTCCCGGAAACCCTGCTCCTGCGCCGCCCGATCCTCGGCCATGGAACGAGAAAAACCGCCATCATATTCCATGATAGCGGCCCTTTCCTCGAACTCGTCAATGTCAGGTATCAGAGGCATGGCAACCCCACCTTCTCGACGATCTCGCGCTTCTGCTCATTGCTGATCCCGGCGGAGTAGATGCCATAGGTCATCCTGTTCTCCGACCGTGCCGACTGGTGCCCGACGATGGATGCCGTGAAATGCTCCGGCACCCCTGCCCGCTCGCACTGCGTCACGAACCATTTCCGGGTGGAATGGAACACGACACCGGGCCGGTCCAGCGCCAGAGCTTTCCGCATGGTGGCGAACCGCTTGGTCACGACCGAAACCGTCAGATCAGGAAACAGCCGCCCCTGCCTCGGCAGCCTTTCCAGAACCGGAGTCAGGGCTGAATGCAGCGGGATAAAGCGTTCGGCAGCATCAGTTTTCAGCGTCCTGACCGCGTTGGGCCTGACCCAGACGAACCAGCCCAGATTGCCCTTCCAGACCAAATCCTCCCTGACCAGCCCAACAGCTTCACCGGCTCGCATCCCGGTCAGCAGGCAGAACAGCAGGACGTCACCGATCCGGGAATCGTCTAAGTCCACCAGCTTCCCGACCTCGGCATCCGTCAGTGCCGCGTAGCTACGGTTTTTGCCCTTTGCCTCCACCCGCACGGTCTTGAAGGGATTCGCCACTAACTCGCCTTCGTACACCGCCCAGTCGAGAAAATGCGCGACCTGACTAACCGTCCGCCGCTGCGTCCGGGCAGAAATACGATCGCCACGGCTGGCCTGAATGAGTTGATCCAGCCCATAGCCACGGGTTCGCCACGACTTCCCGGCATGACAGCCGAGCAGCGCCACCTTCCGCACGAAGGCCACGGCATCGTCACGTGTGACGGCGCCGATCTGCCTCGTCCCATAGGCCGACACGAACAGCCCGACCGAGAATCTGACCGACTTGAACCCGCCATGCCGAAGTTGCCGCGACCGTTGATTGAGATAAGTCCGGGCAAGTTCCTTGACTGTCCTGCGCCCTACCAGCACCACGGGCGAGAACACCGGCGGCGCCACCATCACGGGCACCGGCTTCTCCACCACCTGCCCCGCCCTCGCCTTCGCCAACACCTCCTCATACTTGGCATTGACCTCGGCGGCCCGTGCCTTGGCGATGCGGGCATCCCCTGTCTTCAGCGACTGCTTCATGGCCTGCCCCAGAACAGGCTGGAGTTCCTTGGGGTAGTTCCTGCGATACAGCCAAGTTTGCTGCTTGAGATATGCGTATTTGATCCGCACAGACATGCGACCTCCATCTGGGGCATCCGCCCCATTCCTCTAGTGTTTCTGATTTTTCCGATTGGTTGCTTTGGCTTAGAGGGACTGCTGAGTTCCCAGCCATCTGGTTTTCGGGTCCAAGACCCTGGGAATCATCGGGAAGTCCGGTTCTCTGTATTCCCCGCCAGAGGACCAATGAGAGTAATCCCTGTCACATGGTCGTCCGGCACCCGCTCGGTCTGGAACAGGTATCCCGGTACGTCATCGAAGGCAGAGATAACCGCCACGTCACCGGGCTGCATCGTACCACCCCGCCTTGAGAGCTTCCGTGTAGATCGCCATGGCAAGTTCACGGCTGATGCGGGATGCCACCCACGCGATCAGCAGCAGGCTTAGCCAACGTCTGATTGCAAGAAAGGTGTGCTTGACAATGCGTTGGAAGTTGTTTTTGTTCATCAAGTAAGCTCCTGTATCTACTTCTATTTCAGATACGGACCTGCCCTCGTTTTTCGCGTTTCTGGCGACCATGCAAAGCCCACGCTAGCCGGGCTCTTTGGAAAGCTGTCTAGGCGACCCCATGGGCTCGTCACTGTCGTCAATACAAATTTTGATCACGCGCCATCAAAAGGGCTTGAAATTCAGTTGACTGCTAGAGATAGACTGC
>NZ_JBGOSN010000117.1:0-2436 GCF_046335115.1 Paracoccus sp. P2
CGCCTATGCGCGGACGCGCTTGTGGCTGCGGAGCGGCGGATCGAGTCCCGGATCGCGGAGCGGCTGGACGATGCCATGAGGACCCGCCTCGATGCCTTGCTGACGGAAGACGCTGGCGGATCGGTCACGCGGTTTGTCTGGCTGCGTCAATTCGAGGCCGGGCAGAACTCGGCCGACATGAACCGTCTTCTGGATCGGCTGGAATTCCTGCAACGCCTTGGGCTGACCGAGACGGTTCTGGCTGGGGTGCCGCCGCACCGGATTGCCCGACTTCGCAGGCAGGGAGAGCGATACTTCGCGGGCGATTTGCGAGACATTTCCGGTGATCGCCGTCTCGCCATCCTTGCCGTCTGCGTACTGGAATGGCGCAGCGCCCTTGCCGACGCCATTGTGGAGACCCATGACCGGATCGTCGGCAAGACCTGGCGCGAGGCGAAGTCCCGACGTGACGCTCGTGCGGAAGATGCCAAGGCAGCGCTAAAGGACACCTTGCAGTCCTTCGCCACCCTCGGTTCGGCGCTGCTGGAAGCCCATGAAGATCGCGCATCGCTCGAGGAGGCTGTCGACAATGCCGGTGGCTGGTTATCCCTCAAGGGGCTGGTCGCGACAGCGGCCCAGTTGACAGACACCCTGGCCGCCGACCCTCTGGCGCATGTCGGACATGGGTATCATCGCTTCCGCCGCTACGCACCGCGCATGCTGCGGACGCTCGACATTCGCGCCGCGCCCGTGGCGGAACCGCTGCTGGCGGCGAGCACAATCATCGCGGGCACGGAGACGACGGAGATCCTGCCGCTGACGTTTCTGCGCCGGGGGTCGAAGTGGTTGCGGCACCTGAACGCGGATGGCGGCGATGCAGGCCGTCTGTGGGAAGTCGCGGTTCTGTTCCATCTGCGGGAATCCTTCCGCTCGGGCGATGTGTGGCTCGCCCATTCACGGCGGTTTGGCGACCTGAAGGAGGCGCTTGTTCCGGCAGAGGTTGCCCGCGCCACGCCGAAGCTAGCCATGCCGTTTGAGCCCGATATCTGGCTCGCCGACCGCAAGGCACGAATGTCCGACGCCCTGCGTCGCTTGGCGCGGGCTGCAAAGGCCGGGGCCATTCCGGGCGGGTCGATCGAAGATGGTGTGCTGAAGATCGACCGCCTGACCGCCGCTGTTCCCGAAGAAGCCGAAGCCATGGTCCTCGACCTCTACAAGCGCCTGCCGGAAATCAGGGTCACGGATCTCTTGCTGGAAGTGGATGACGAGGTCGGGTTCACCGAAGCCTTCACGCATCTGCATACGGGTGTGCCTTGCAAGGACAGGATCGGCCTCTTGAACGTGCTGCTTGCCGAGGGACTGAACCTCGGCCTCAGCAAGATGGCAGGGGCTACCAACACCCATGACTACTTCCAGCTCTCCCGCCTGTCGCGATGGCATGTCGAAGGCGAGGCCATGTCGCGCGCACTGGCAAAGGTGATCGAGGCGCAGTCCGCGCTGCCGATGGCACGGTTCTGGGGTGCCGGACAAACGGCATCGAGTGATGGGCAATTCTTCCCGACGACACGACAAGGCGAGGCGATGAACCTCATCAACGCCAAATACGGCCAAGAGCCCGGGCTGAAGGCCTACACCCATGTGTCCGACCAGTTCGGCCCCTTCGCCACCCAGACCATCCCGGCCACGGTGAACGAAGCTCCCTACATTCTGGATGGCTTGCTGATGACGGGCGCGGGCCAGAATATCCGCGAGCAGTATGCCGACACGGGCGGCTTCACCGACCATGTCTTCGCGGTAACAGCCCTCTTGGGCTTCCAGTTCATCCCCCGCATCAGGGACCTGCCATTGAAGCGCCTCTATCTCTTCGACCCGGCAGCCTGCCCCAAAGAGCTGAAGGGGCTGATCGGCGGCAAGATCAAGGAACCCCTCGTCACGGCAAACTGGCCCGACATCCTGCGCAGCGCTGCCACCATGGTCGCGGGCGTCATGCCCCCGAGCCAATTGTTGCGGAAGTTCGCTGCCTATCCCCGACAGCACGAGCTGGCCTTGGCCTTGCGCGAAATCGGACGTGTCGAGCGCACGCTCTTTATCATCGACTGGCTGCTCGATGCCGACATGCAGCGCCGCGCACAGATCGGGCTGAACAAAGGCGAGGCTCATCACGCTCTGAAAAACGCCCTACGCATCGGCCGCCAAGGGGAAATCCGCGACCGGTCCGCCGAAGGGCAGCACTTCCGCATGGCAGGCCTCAATCTGCTCGCCGCCATCATCATCTACTGGAACACCAAACATCTCGGGCAGGCAGTCACAAGCCGCCACCGCGCCGGTCTCGACTGTTCGCCCGGCCTTCTGGCTCACATCTCGCCCCTCGGATGGGCGCACATCTTACTCACAGGGGAGTACAGGTGGCCGAAAAGAGCTTAGCGTAGGATTTAGCACCGTCCGGCAGCAGACCCC
>NZ_JBGOSN010000118.1:0-2432 GCF_046335115.1 Paracoccus sp. P2
CCTCGTCCGACATCAGGTCTCGTGCCAAGCTGGTCTCCATCGCAGATACCAGCTTGAATCATGATCAGCGCGCCCCGGGAATCCCTTTTGTCAACACGGCCTAGATCGCCCCGGAGCATATCCAGCTGCGGGCCGGCCAAGCCGTGGGGATCGAAGCGATAGATGCGCAGCGTCGCGATCCGCATAGCGCCCTCCGGCACGCGCCAAGTTTCCCCTCGGTGACGCGCGAAAGCGTCGCCAAACCCAGGTTGCGCGGACAGAAAAGCGCCGCGGCCACCACCCGGGTGCCTTTCGCGGTGATCACGACCGGCACCCGGGTGGTGGCCGTGGCGGTGGGAGATGGGGGTGAACGGCTGGACCTGCGCGGGATGTTCTGGTCAAGTCAACGCTTGGCCAGCCCGTGCCCTCGGCTCGGTTCATGGGCAGGTACGAGTTCGAGATCCTGCGCGCCGGCAGCGCGGTCGAGTCCTCCGAGGCGGATCGCGCCGCCGTGCTGGATGCTGAGTCGATGATCCTGCCGGTGGCCGAGCCGGGCTCCGGCCCGTTCCGGGGCCGCGAGATGCGGTGGACGCGAACACCTGGGGACAAAGGGCAGCGCATGATCCTTGTCCTGGGATCTGGCGCTGATGACTAGGCCCTGCCTGGATCTGATCGGAGTTTAACAGGCTGCTGAAAAAGGATCTTGAGAGGACGACGCAGCGGAAATCGTTCTGGATCCAGCTAATATCGGCCCGGAGATGGGGTGTCTTCGGCAAATTTGAGGCGGATTTCCCGGTTCCCCGTCCGCGCTGTCCTGTCGCAAGGACTTTTTCAGCAGCCTGTTAGGTAGCAAACGCACCAAATCGTTGACGCAGTGGCCCTCATAGAACATTATATGAACATGATGACCCTGGAGGCCTCCATAGCACAGCACTTTCTTCTCTCCGCGGCGGCACGAACACTTTCGCTCAAGGTGATTTTTTCCGCTGGCGAGGAGGCCGCCTATCGCCGGTTCTGCCGGCTGCGCTGGCCAGAGACAGACGGCGCGCCGGTCTGTCCGGCCTGCGGATGCGCTGATGTCTATGACCTGACGACCCGTCGGACCCCCACGACATCCGCCACCGCTTCCCGCTTTACGGCGGGCGTTACCACTTTCGCGATGCGACATCCTTCAGGATTGCGTTGTCGAGCATGGCTTTTCGATTCGCGCCGACATGTTCTGGTCTGCAGGGGTGTCGTCTGCACGAGCGGTCCTTGAAAAATTCGTGATTGGAGTGCTTGGAGCACCGTAGTTGGACTTTTTTTAAAGAGACTCATGGTGTCTGCTTTGAAAATATGCCATCATAAGCGTCATGGCGACCGAAAGATCTCAAAACCTGAAGAAGGTTCTTGATGCAGTACCCACAGGGTATCTGATCGATGCCGCGTGGCTCACCGCGCATGGTGTCGCCTACGAGACCTTTCGCGACTATGTCAAGCGCGGCTGGCTCGAGCGAGTTACCCGAGGCCTTTTCCGTCGCCCGTTTCCGGGCACTTCTGCTTCGGATACGATCGACTGGAAGATCTGCCTGCTCTCAGTCCAGCACATCATGCGCTACGATGTCCATGTCGGTGGCATGACGGCGCTCGCCCAGCAGGGTCACGGTCATTACCTGCGCCTGGGCGGCAACGCCCCGGTATGGGTCTATGGCGAAGCGATACCGAACTGGCTTTCGAAGCTGCCGCTGAACGCGCCGATCGAGACGCGCAGCAGGTCTCTTTTTGGCGATCCGAAGCTGGGCCTTCCCGATGATACCACGGATGCCGGGCAAACCCTTCCTTGGGACTGGCAGCTCAGGATGTCGTCTCCCGAACGGGCAATCCTCGAAGCTATCGATGAGCTGCCCGACCATGAAAGCTTTCACAACCTCGACATGGTATTCGAGAGCCTGACGACGCTGCGCCCGAAGATGCTGTCGGCGCTGCTGTACAGTTGCAGGAAGATCAAGGTGAGGCGGCTGTTCTTCGTCTTCGCTGATCGCCACGGCCACCCATGGCGCAAGCGCCTTGATCCCGAGGAATTCAACCTTGGCAGCGGCGACCGCGCCTTGGTAAAGGGCGGCAGGATACACCCACGGTACCGTATCGTGGTGCCGGAGGAATTCGTAGCGACTGAGGCTGGCGATGGCACGTGAGGATTATGAAATCCAAGTCGCGCTGCTCGTGCGCCTGCTCCCGCATGTCGCGAAGGAAAAGGCATTCGCGCTCAAGGGCGGCACGGCGATCAATCTGTTCTACCGCGATCTGCCCCGCCTGTCGGTCGATATCGATCTGACCTACCTGCCGATCAAGGATCGCCGTGAAAGCCTCGCTGAGATTAACGAGGCAATGGATCGCATCGCCGCCGCCATCGAGGGCAGCATAGCCGGTGCGAAGACGCAACGCATCCAAGGCGGGGGAGGCGGTGCCACCCG
>NZ_JBGOSN010000119.1:0-2426 GCF_046335115.1 Paracoccus sp. P2
AAAAGAAGCGAGCATCTCTCAGAACGAGAAGCACCGCAAAACCGCGATGCAAATGGCGCGGGGTAGAGCAGCCCGGTAGCTCGTCAGGCTCATAACCTGAAGGCCGCAGGTTCAAATCCTGCCCCCGCAACCAACGAATCACATTACATTACAACCATTTAAGCCTCCCTCGGGAGGCTTTCCGCATTTATGCTTCCCGGAGCCCGGAATCACATCGGAAGCAGCCGGAAGCGAACCGCAGCGCAGAATCGGCGGGATCACAAATCCGTGCAAGCCGCGGCGGCCTCCCCTGCGATGATCGCCGATGGCGCGCAGGTGCGATCCTCGGCGGCGCGCTTCTACGACGAGACGCCGCGCCTGTCCGAGATGCTTGCAGCGGCGCGGGACGAGGGGGAGTTCGACCGACCGACGGCTTCCATGGCGGTGGCGACCGGGCAGTTCCTGTCCCTGTTGCGTGGCTCGAACCGCATGGAACTGCTCAATGGGCTGCGCAACCCCTTGTCGGTTCGAGAGCGGTCGGCCCATATCCGGGCTTCGGTTGCGCTCTTCCTTGACGGATACCGCCGCAATTTGCTGCAGGCCGGCGTGAAGCTTTACGAGCTGAAGCTGCGCGGGGCTCAGTCCGGCAAGCAGATCTTCCCGATGGGGATTTCCGGTGCCAGCCTTCACGCCAAGACCTTCGCGGTCGATCACCGGCGCGTCTTCATCGGCTCGTTCAACTTCGATCGGCACTCGGTCGATCTGAATTGCGAGATGGGGTTCCTGATCGACAGCCCCAAGATGGCCGCGCAGGTCTCCACCGCTTTCGACAACACCATCCCGCTGGTCAGCTACCAGCCTGCGCTGACGCCCGAAGCCAACATGGTCTGGGTCGAGACCCTGCCCGAAGGCCGGACCGAAATCTATCAGCAGGAACCCGGCGCGACATGGCTCCAGCAGATCGCCATCGCGGTGATCGGTATCCTGCCGGTCGAATGGCTGCTGTGAAGGCGGAAGAGTGGATGGGGATCCGCGATGGCCCAAGCGTGAAGGGCGGCAACCGGCCTTACGCAGGCGGCAGCATGGCAGTCGCAGCAACCTTGCGGAAGCAGCCGTTCCGGCGGACCGCAGCGAGATGGCAGTCGGATCTACCGTGAGGGCGGGGAGCAGCTTGTCGGCACTGCGGTAGGGCAGTCGCAGCAAAATTCGGAAGACGGTTATGTAATGAGCCATGTGTGGATACAGTCAGAAAGCTTGCGCAGAACCTTGTCGCGAGCCTGAGAATCCTGGCTGGGGGCTACGATTCGAACTATCGAGCGCGGAAGACGTGTGTATTTCTAGGTACTTGTAAGTGTTTGCGAAGAAGAGGGCTAGACTATATAGTCGGACCAAGCTTGCCAGAAGTTTTCCACACATGAGTAGCTACCTCACTGTTGCAGAAGAAATTCTCCGTGATGCCCGCAGGCCTCTCTCGGCCAAGTCGATTTTGCGTATTGCCTACCAGCAAGGGCTCGTGGCTGATCATCTCTACGGAAAAACACAACACAAGACGCTTCAGGCGAGACTTAGCGAAGACATACTCCACAGAAGGGAGAGGAGCTGTTTTTTCCGAACAGAGCCTGGTAAATTTTTCCTACGCGATTTCTTGACAGATCCTGCCATCCCGGCGGTCTATAAGAAAGAAATGCGTGCTCGGAGACGAACACGCGAGCTTCTGAGAGGGCCTGCGCTTGCTTTTTCGCATCGTTTTTTGAAGCGAGTTCTTTTTACGGGGGTCGCGGAGAGCTCAAAGCTCGGGAGTATCGGAGTGCGCTCTACCGATGAAATGGTTTACGTTGAACCCAAAGCTGTGCCTGAGGATGTGGCACTCGTGTGGTCTGTGGCGGCCGTGCGGAGAGATCGCCATATTCTCGCTTATAGGACAGGGCGATATCGTGATAATCGGGATACTTTTGCCCAGAAGCGTTCCATATGTTTCGCTGCCTTGGTGCTTGAAAGCGATGTCAACCTTTTCGACGCGAGCGGGTTAGGTGTCGTTGATGCGGCCCTAACTGCTGTATCTACTGACCTAAACGTACAGATTGATCATCGTTACGATGCAAGCACCCGGGCCGGAAGCTTTGGGCATGATTTTCGGTGCATAGTATGGGATGATCATCGACCGGATGAGGTCCTTGCATTGGTGGAGATATGTGCGCCTGATTGGTTCGAACCAGCGCAGAGTAGCCTTTCGATAAACGATCTTTGCTGGATAGATTTGACGGCACCCCCTAACGATATCATGGACTTCGATCCGTGGTCTCGCTCCTTGCTTGAGAAGTGCTACAATTCATGGACGGATCATGGTAACGGCCCGATTGTTACCGCCTGCCTGAGTTTGGGCTGATGGATTAAGGCACGTGCATAGTGACGTCGTTAATGACGTGTCTTATGCGGGTGTGGGGATG
>NZ_JBGOSN010000120.1:0-2381 GCF_046335115.1 Paracoccus sp. P2
CACCGAAACCTGGCACGCGTTCCTCGACGACTTTGTCGATGACGCGGAACTCGTCGCCCGCATCAAGGCTCAGTCGCCGCGGTAACAATCGGCCGGTTACGGATCATGGCTGGCGTACGAGGGACGAGACTTATCCCGTCACTTGAAGCGGCGTACTTAAAAGCTGCCATCGAGTCCGGAAAAAATGAGCGCGCAAAGCGTGCCCTTCAGGCTTTGTGCAAGATGTACTGGAACGGAGCAAGGCTCCAAGCCAAGGATCGAAACGGGCTTGAGAATACAGTCCTTGGTGCCCTGACAAGAGGAAATTCCAGCGAAAAGGTCCGTCGATGGTCCCTAACGAGCTTAGCGCAGTTTGGTAAGGCAAATGTGAGTTGGGAGGCCGTTCTAGCCTCCCTGAAAAAGCATCAAACTGAGCCGCAAGTAGTGTCTGCTGCAATTGCCGCTGCGTTCAAACTCAAACCGCAGGATGCCCATACCGAACTTCTCGCGATGGACTTTGTGTCAGCTGAAATTTTGGCGCTTTCAGCGCTGCAATCGGTTCCTTCCGATGTGTTAAGCAGCGGCATTCCCGTTATCGAAGTCGATCAAGCTGACGCCACCACCCTCAAGCTCGCACTAGTATTGGTTGGGCTGGGTCGGGCTCCTGAGAATCTTTTTCATCCCGCATATATCAACGGCGACCTTGTTCGTGCGCTTGGATCTCATCACGAACCTTTGGTCTGCCAGTACTCTATCTGGGCAACCGCTGAGAACCCGACGCTGTCAGTTAAAGATTTAGGTATCGACCCAAGGAGCGTTGAATCCAGACCGCCCAACGTGAGATCATATGTATACCGGCTTTTTGCTGCAGAGCGATCATATTCTGAACTACAGCACCTCCTGATCGAAGTGGGTAGCCGGGATTCTGATCCTGAGGCGCGAATGGGCTGCGCGATCGGTTTGCGTGACACTTGGTATGACGGCATAGAACCAATAGTTTGCGACTGGCTTCTGAGCGAGGAAGAGCAAGAGATACAACGATACCTGCTTGATCACTTGGTCAGGCAGGCTCCAAAGAGCACCTCGTACGCAAGCTTGACGATAGAACTTTTTGAAAATTTCCAAAATGATACCGAGGCTCGTCAGGTGATGATGATAGCAGCCTCGGGTGGACCTCTATTTAGAGATCTGAAATTAATCGAACTGAAAGAGGATCAGGGCTTTCTGTACTCAAAGGGGCAAAGTATGGGCACTACAAACAACAATATTACTATTAATAATCACGGATCGATGGGCCAAACTTCCATATCAGGTTCGGGAAGCGCGGCTAGCGACGGGAAGGTTCAAGCACAGGTACAGGCTGGTGTACCCGAAATCATCCGCAGCATCAGGGAGCTGCTTGTGGATATGCCCAAGCAGCAAACGATAGATCAGGAGTTGGCCGTAGAGCTCGAACAGGCCGAAGCCGACCCGTCCCCTGGTCGGCTGCAAAGATTGGTAGCACTACTAGAACGCCTCAAGGGTGGACTAGAGGCTGCGGGCGATAGCCTTGAGGCTGCAACGGCACTGGGGGGAAAGATCGCCCTTCTTGCTCTCGCCGCTGGCATTGGCGGATAAACCTATCTCGACTGAAACTGGATATCGACAAGTGCAAAATCCCGAATTTCGCCCTTGTCGATATCAACACCGCGCAAAAACCACTGTTGCCCTGAGTGCCACTCGGTCTCCCCAAACCAGATACCTTCCGGCTCAACGCGCCTCTGCGACGTTTCACCCCGCCAGTTCTTGTAAATGAAGACCAACTCGCGGTTCGGCGTAAGGGAGTGTTCCAATGCGTTCATCCTTACGTTCATCGCAGTCTTACTGAACAATGTCATGAGGTGAGTTTTTCGACAAGCCCATGGTCGTATGCACACACAGCATAGGCGGAGCCGCGCACTAGGGAATCGCTTACAAGGCTGCTGCAAGACTCGGTGTCACGCCCTGCAAACGTCGCTGTCAGCTGCCACACGCCACCGTTACGCGGTGCTCTGCCCGGCTGTTCGATCTCGGCTCACTTCTGCGCGACGAGGTTGGGGGTGCAGCGAACAGCAGCACCATCCGCATCGCGGCCATCAAGACAGGGCATTTGCTGCAGGGTAACACCCGCACAGAAACTGAAGATGGCTGCGTGAGCTCTACTTCTGCGCCCTGTTAAAACGGGGAGGATTACCAACCGGCTGTACTCGCCACCGAGCTGCAAGGTGAGCGTCACGTTGCCCGTTACCATGCCGCCCGACCATCCCCATGTGATGCGGGCCAGGGCAGGCACCACCATCAACTGACCGTGGACGACCTGCATCCGCCCTGGCATCGCGGATATCCGGGTTTCTTCGGGGCTCGGGCAGCGGCCTCGCCATCCG
>NZ_JBGOSN010000121.1:0-2283 GCF_046335115.1 Paracoccus sp. P2
TCAACCCGATGCGGGCCTATTGCGTGGCGCTGTCGGCGGCGATCACGGTCATCCTGGCCAGCGCGCTGGGGCTGCCGGTCAGCTCGACCCATATCGCGGTGGGTGCGATCTTCGGCGTGGGCTTTTTCCGCGAATGGGATGCCGAGCGGCGGCTGAGGCAGGCCCGCATGGCCGTTCCCCGGCCCGCCGATCTGCCCGCCGCCGAGCGCCGGCGCCGCAAGCTGGTGCGCCGGCTGCACGTGCTGACCATCGCCGCCGCCTGGGTCGTCACCGTCCCCGCCGCGGCAATGCTCTCGGCCATCCTCTTCCTCGTCCTGCGCCAGATCGCAGCCTGATACCCCCGACAACAAAGACCAATCAGCAGAAGAACAGAAAGGGGCAGCGCAGGGAAAGGCGGACCGGAATTGCTCAGGGGAAACGGAAAATCGCTTCTGGCTGCTGGGGGCTCCTTAATGCAACAGCCAATAGAGCAGCCCCATGCCGGAGGCATATGCCAATATCAGCAGCAGGATATTCCTGACGGCCTGCCTGCGGGAGGTCGTTATCCTGATCGGCTTTATTTCAAGGCTGTCGAGGTCGTTTCGGCCTGCGCCTTTTTTGCTCTTGATGCCTGGGTCTTTATTCTGGCTCATGTCCCGACCTGTAGGCTGCTTCATGCATGCGGCGCGGTGATGCGGTATTGCCCTTTGGCGCACAAATTTGCTCTATCCCGGCTTCCTGGCCTTTCGTGCCGGGGTTTGCATCGCTGGCAGGATGGCTTTGGGGCAAGGCTCTGCGATTTCCGCGCAAGAGAATTTTCAGCGAGCCGCTTTCACGCAGCAAGGCGACGGCAAACCGGACCTCGTCAACGGGCAGTCCCGTTCTGATGGATATGTCTTCGATGCCATAACCTTCTTTCAGCATTTGGCCGATCATTGGACGATTGCCCCCTTTCCCGGGTTCGAAATGCAATCGGCAGTCAGCAGCTCGCGGCCGAGGGGTGCCAAAGCCTCCGATGATCCGGGCTCCGTTGCCCTGTCGGGAAATTCATCACGGACATCGCAAGTCTTGCTGCGAGTATGTGCCTGCATCGCACATCTCCTGTCAGAAACGGGTTCAACCAGTCTCCGTAATCAGGGAGGAAGTCCCTGGGCGCACGCAGCACACGCCTTGCTGACAAGATAGCGATGCCGCCGGGTGGATCAAGGGGCAGGGGGCAAAACCAGGCCATGAGCCTTACCCGTGATCGCTCCGTGCGACGGATTCCCGTTTCGAGCGGACATCCCGCGGCGGCCGACCACATCTGGTTGCCGGTCAGCCCGCCCTGCACCACGGAATAGCCATGGGGATCAGGGTCTCGCGGATGATCGCGTGCTTGCGGTCGGCCAGCTCGACGGTGCCCGCGCCCGCCGCCCCCAGGCCGATCTGCTCGGCGGTCGAGAACTGGAACAGCGAGAACATCATGTTGCTGACCGTGTTCGAGCCGGCGACGAAGGCGCCCATGGCCCTGATCAGCGGCGCGAACATCGGCCAGGCATCGCCCACCACGGACGAGACACCCTGCGCCAGCACGATGGGCAGGCTGGCATGGCTGTCCGAGGCCGAGTNTGATCAGCGGCGCGAACATCGGCCAGGCATCGCCCACCACGGACGAGACACCCTGCGCCAGCACGATGGGCAGGCTGGCATGGCTGTCCGAGGCCGAGTTCAGGAACACCTGCACCATCGGCACGGCGAGCAGCAGCGGCCGATGCGCCCGTGATCATGGTCGTGCCCATGATCTCGTCCGGCCCGGCGCGCAGATCGGCATGGCGGTGACGGGATAGGCGACCGACTGGCCGATTTCGCCAGCGCCACCGGCCGCGTGAAGACCGTGGCGATGGGCCGCTGGGCCAGGGACCGGCGGGTGCCGGAGGGCGCGTTCTGCCGGCAGGCGGCGCTACCTCCTGGAGGGATCAAGCCGCCGTCTCGGACAGGAGGATGGCTCCCGGGTCACGGTGCCGACCGGCGTGTAAAATATTTACATTCCAGATATGCTCGTTGTCAAATTATTAACAAAATTCCCTTTATAAATAAATACTTAACACGAAAGCGGCGATCTGGTTAACATTGTGCTCGAGCTTTCCCGCGGCCGCCCAGGAGGGGGCATTTCGGCATGACGCTGCGGGCAAGGGGAAATGATGCGATCGCTGTGAGGGGGAGCCATGAGCATTGAATCGATTAAGAAACATCCTGTTCCGGCTGGTTTTGAGGCTGCGCTGGTCACGCCTGGGGACTATGCGCGGCTCTATGCCGAATCGATCT
>NZ_JBGOSN010000122.1:0-2216 GCF_046335115.1 Paracoccus sp. P2
ATCTGCTCGTCGGTCAGCCAGTACAGGTCGCTCATGTCACCGCTCCGTTTTCCGAGCCGTGAATCACGTAGCACACTGAAAATCAATGCATCCTGACCCTAGATCCCATGATCGCGGGACACGGCTTCATTTCTCCTGGGAAGAGACGGAACCTCCGATCAAAGGCTTCCTTGTGGTGGCGATTATCAAAGAAATGTGAAACCCTTGTCCGTGCAAGCGCGTTTTGCGTCGAGTCGAAGCCATCGACGCCCGATCGAATCCAAATGAGAAAGGGACGCATGTCACAGATAAGCTCACCCGAACCGTTGACCCCCGACGCCAGCATCGAGGCCCTGCCGCCGCCCGAGGGCCCGACCCAGGTTATCGTGACCGATTACGAGATCGGTCAGGACAATATCGAAGGTGTCAAGCCGGTCGCATTCGACATCCACAACCCGGTTTTCATGATCTCCGGCGTCGCGGTGGTGCTCTTTACCGCGGCCACGCTGCTGTTCCCCTCGGTCCTGAGGCCGTTCTTCGGCGGATTGCGCGAGGTGGTCACCAGCAATTTCGATTGGTTCTTCCTGATCGCCGGCAATGTCTTCGTGCTGCTGTGCCTTGGCCTGATCCTGTCGCCGCTGGGCTCGGTCCGGTTGGGCGGTCCCGAGGCCACGGCGGATTTCTCCCTGACCGGCTGGTTCTCCATGCTCTTTGCCGCCGGCATGGGCATCGGCCTGATGTTTTACGGCGTCAGCGAGCCGCTGGGGCATTTCACCGCCGCCTTGGGCGGGCCGGTGGTCGAGAACGGCGTGCGCACCGATTGGGCGCCGCTGGACGGTGCGCCGGGGGACGAGTTGGGCGCGCGGCGCCTGGCGATGGCCGCGACGATCTTTCACTGGGGCCTGCACCCTTGGGCGATCTACGCGGTGGTGGCCCTGGCCCTGGCGCTGTTTGCCTACAACAAGGGACTGCCGCTGACACTGCGCTCGGTCTTCTATCCAATCCTGGGGGAACGGGTCTGGGGCTGGCCGGGCCATGTCGTGGATGTGCTGGCAGTGATGGCGACGCTGTTCGGGCTGGCCACCTCGCTGGGGATCGGCGCAGAGCAGGCATCGGCGGGTTTCCATTTCTTGTTCGGCTGGAGCACCGCGATAACCGCCAAGATCGTCCTGATCGTCATCATCACGGGGGTGGCCACGGCCTCGGTGGTGCTGGGTGTCGAGAAAGGCGTCAAGCGTCTGTCCGAGATCAATATGGTGTTAGCGGTCCTGCTGCTGCTCTTCGTGATTCTCGCCGGACCGACCGGGCAGATCCTAACGGGGTTCTTCGGCAACCTGGCCGCCTATGGCGCCAAGATCCTGCCGCTGTCCAACCCCTTCGGCCGCAGCGACGACAACTTCCGTCACGGCTGGACCGCCTTCTACTGGGCCTGGTGGATCAGCTGGTCGCCCTTTGTCGGCATGTTCATCGCCCGGGTCTCGCGCGGCCGCACCGTGCGGCAGTTTCTGACCGCGGTGCTGATCGTGCCCTCGCTGATCTCGGTGCTGTGGATGACGGCCTTTGGCGGCACTGCGATTTCCGAGACGCTGGCGGGCTTCACGGGCGTCACCGACGCGGCTTTGGAGCTGCAGCTGTTCCAAATGCTGTCGCAACTGCCGCTGACCGCGATCTCGAGCTTCATCGGCATCGTTCTGGTGATCGTATTCTTCGTCACCTCCTCGGATTCCGGTTCGCTGGTGATCGACACCATCGCGGCGGGCGGCAAGATCCACGCCCCGGTGCCGCAGCGCATCTTCTGGTGCAGCTTCGAGGGACTGGTCGCCATCGCCCTGCTTCTGGGCGGCGGGCTCACGGCCCTGCAGGCGATGGCGGTCTCGACCGGGCTGCCCTTCACGCTGGTGCTGCTGGGCGCTTGCTGGGCCATCATCAAGGGCCTGCTGGGTGAAAAGCGGGAACTGGCCTGAGGTTGAAACGACGCTGAATGGGCGGACAGGCGTCCGCCCATTTCCGTTGACCGCATCGCGCTGCAGTTCGAAGTTGTCGCCAGAGCGTGAGGCACCCTTTCTTTCAAATGGTTCAGGTCACCTGAAGCAAGTTTCATTCAGTCAGCAGTTCGGACAACCTTGCCTCTCAACCGGCTCTGTTGCACAAATCCTGTGAGGGATTCATCTTGTGAATCCAGTATGGTAGCTGGAGGGCATGAGCAGACCCACACCCCCCGCATACAAGACCAGGAA
>NZ_JBGOSN010000123.1:0-2033 GCF_046335115.1 Paracoccus sp. P2
CGATCTCGATCTCGATCTCGATCCCGGTTCCGACACCCGGCCCGACACCCGTTCCGAACCGCAGGCCGAACCCGGTTCCGATGCGGGCCCGGCGGCCCTGGCACCCGCGCCCGAAGTGACCGGCTTCTACGAGGCGCGCACCGGCTCGGTGCAATATGTGGTGGCCGATCCGGCGACCGGCCAATGCGCGGTCATCGACCCGGTGCTGGACTATGACGAGAAATCCGGCGCCACCGCCACCATCGAGGCCGACCGCATCCTCGCCTTCATCGCCGAGAAGGGCTACGCGCTGGAATGGATCCTCGACACCCATCCCCATGCCGACCATTTCTCGGCCGCCGATTATCTCAGGCGCAGGACCGGCGCCCCCACCGCCATCGGCGAGAAGGTGGTCGAGGTGCAGAAACTGTGGAAGGAATTCTACAACTGGCCGGACTTTCCCGCCGACGGCTCGCAATGGGACAAGCTTTTCGCCGAGGGCGAGACCTTCCGCCTCGGCTCGATCCCGGCGCGGGTGCTGTTCTCGCCCGGCCATACCCTGGCCTCGATCTCCTATGTGATCGGCGACGCGGCCTTCGTGCATGACACGCTGTTCATGCCCGACAGCGGCACGGCGCGGGCGGATTTCCCCGGCGGCGACGCGCATGCGCTGTGGCGCTCGATCCAGGCGATCCTGGCCTTGCCGGACGCGACGCGGGTCTTCACCGGCCACGACTATTGCCAGGGCGGGCGGGCGCCGGCCTGGGAATCGACCGTGGCCGAGCAGAAGGCCAGGAACAGCCACATGGCGCGATACCGCACCGAGGCCGCGTTCGTGGCGGCGCGGCAGGCGCGCGACCGCACCCTGCCGATGCCCAAGCTGATCCTGCATGCGCTGCAGGTCAACACCAATGCCGGCCGGCTGCCCGCGCCGGAGGCGAACGGCCGGCGCTACCTGAAGATCCCGCTGGACCTGCTGCAGGCGCCCTGGGACTGAGGCGGAGGAGGAAGGATGCGGATCAATATCGGAACCGCCGAGCGGGCGCTGCGGCTGGTGCTGGGCATCGGGCTGGTGCTCTTGGCCTTGCTGGCCGGGCTGTCGCCGGCATGGAGCGGGGCGGCGGCGCTGGCCGGGCTGGTGCTGCTGGCGACCGCGGCGCTGCGCTTCTGCCCGGTCTGGGCGCTGCCGGGCATCACCCGCGGCCTGGAAGGCGGGGGGCGCGAAGCTGGGGATCGCGGGAACGGGGATCGCCAGGACGGGGATCATCAAGACGGAGGCGGGGCATGACCGCGTTCACCACCGAGTTCACCCCTGTGCAATCGCTGCTGGGCGGCGGGCTGGTCGGGCTGGCGGCGGTGCTGCTGATGGCGCTGCACGGCCGCATCGCCGGCATGACCGGGATCCTGGCCGGGGCCTTCGCGCCGGGCGGCGGCTGGCGGCTGGCCTTCCTGGCCGGCGCGGTGGCGGCGCCCTTGCTGCTGGTGCGGCTGGGCGGGGTCGCGGTGGATTTCTCCAGCCCGGTGCCGCTGGGCTGGACGGCGCTCAGCGGGCTCATGGTCGGGATCGGGGTCAGCTATGGCGGCGGCTGCACCTCGGGCCACGGGGTCTGCGGGCTGGCGCGGCTGTCGGCGCGCTCGCTGGTGGCGACGCTGAGCTTCATGCTGGCGACCGGGGCCACGGTCTATGCCACGCGCCATCTTGCGGGAGGGTTCTGAGATGGTCTTGCTGTCGGCCTTGCTGATCGGGCTGGTCTTTGGCGCGGGGATTGCGGTCTCGGGCATGGCCAACCCTGCGAAGGTTCTGAATTTCTTCGACATTGCCGGGGCCTGGGATCCGTCCCTGGCCTTCGTGATGGGCGGCGCGCTGGCGGTGGCCCTGCCGGGCTACCGGCTGGTGCTGCGCCGGCCGGCGCCGGTGCTGGCGCTGCGCTTCCACCTGCCCGAGCGGCGCGCCATCGACCCGGCCCTGGTCGGCGGATCGGCGCTGTTCGGCCTGGGCTGGGGGCTCTCGGGATTCTGCCCCGGCGGCGCCATCCCCGCCATCGGCCTCATCC
>NZ_JBGOSN010000124.1:0-1976 GCF_046335115.1 Paracoccus sp. P2
ACGCGCCAGCTATCTGGTAAGCGCGCGCGCCATGGCGCCGGTCACCGCCGCGTGGCCGGATTTTACTCCGCCGCGTGGCCGGATATTGCACCGCCGTTGACACCCAAAGGATCGTGAAGGCCGTCGAACTGTTGTTCGGATCGGCAATCGCGACCTTGCCCTTCCAGGCCGGATCCAGGAAATCCTGCCATTTCGTCGGCGCGGGCAGTTCTCCAAGCTGGTCCGTGTTCACCATCCCCACGACGACATGCAGGTTGGTGGCGGTCCAGGGGCTTTCCGGCCGCTTGAGATCGTCCTGGATTGCCTCGGCCTCGGGCGAGGCATAGGGTTCGAAATATTCCCGGAACCCCGCCAGCGTGTTCTCGCTTGAGTTCCAGAACAAGTCGCCCTGCGGTGCGCTTGCCTCGGCCTCGACCCGACGCAGCAACTGGCCGCTGCCGCCGGTGATCGTGCTGAGCGACAGTTCGGGCGCCTTTTCGGAAAAGACCTCCGTCACGGCCTCGACCGCCTGCGCGTTGTTCGGGGTATAGATGACGACCTTGCCGCCATCTTGGGCCAAAGCCGGCAGAGGCAGGATTGCCAAGGCACAGGCCATCATGAATCCGCGTCTTTTCATGGTTGTTCCTTCCTGTTGCAAGTTATGTTTGCGGTCCTGCCCGGCTGGGCGCGGACCTTCTTTTCAGGTCGAGAACAGATCGACCTTGAACACCTTGGTGGCGACGATGATCGGCAGCAGGATGACCGCGATCAACAGCACGCCATAGGCCGAGGCCTGCCCCATCAACCCGCTGTCGATCAGCTTGAAGATCTCGATCGGCATGGTCTCGCGGCCGCCCGAATACACGATGATCGAGGCGCTGAGTTCGGCCACCGTTGTCGTCCAGGTCAGCACCGCCGCCGCTGCGATGGCGGGTGCCATGACCGGCAGCACTGCCTTGAGAAAGCTCCGCACCGGCGGCACGCCCAGGCTGATCGAGGCTTCCTCGATCGAGTCGGGGATATTGTAGAGCGTCGAGGAAGCGTTGCGGACACCGAACGGCAGCCGGCGGGCAATATAGGCTAGGTCATGTTGACAAATGGCGAAGCCAGAGCCTGATGCAGGCGATATCGATGAAGCCGAGGAAACTGTCTGCGGTTTTGTCGTAGCGGGTTGCCAAGCGGCGACTGTTCTTGAGTTTGTTGAAGCACCGCTCGACCATGTTGCGCAGGGTATAGATCGTCATGTCGACCACCTTGCGCACCCTGCGGTTCTTTCGCATCGGGATCATGGGCAGCGCGTTACGGCTCTCGATGTCTTCTCGAATTTTATCAGCGTCATAACCCCTGTCGGCGACCAACACGGCGGGCTGCGGCAGGTTGTCGGCCATCACCAGATCATAGCCCGTGTAGTCTGAATGCTGCCCGGGCGTGATCTCGGTCCTCATCGGGAGGCCAGCGCCGTTAACGCGGAGATGGATTTTGGTCGAGAACCCACCTCTTGAACGGCCAAGAGCCTCTTTCGGAGCCCCCCTTTTGCGCCCGCCGCATGGTGGTGGGCCCTGATCACGGTGCTGTCGATCATCTGGAGCTTGTCGGGCGCAAGCTTCGCGTGGTTCAAGACATCCAGGATGTCCTCCCACAGCCCGGCGAGCGTCCAGCGCCGGAACTGCCGATAGACCGATGACCACTTGCCAAACTCCTCTGGCAGGTCCCGCCAGGGCGCACCGGTCCGCGCGACCCAGAAAATACCATCCAGAACAAGTCGATGGTCCGTAGGCTTGCGCCCGTTCGGATGCCGAGCCGCTCGGATGAAGCCCTCAAAGAATGCCCATTCGTCGTCGGACATCAGGTTGCGTGCCAAGCTCATCTCCCATGTAGAGATGAGCTTGAATCACGGCTCTGTTGCACAAATCCTGTGAGGGATTCATCTTGTGAATCCAGTATGGTAGCTGGAGGGCATGAGCAGACCCACACCCCCCGCATACAAGACCAGGAAC
>NZ_JBGOSN010000125.1:0-1927 GCF_046335115.1 Paracoccus sp. P2
TGCACAATGCCCATCAACTGCCGGACATAGGGGATCGGCAGGATGGACAATACACCGCGCACAAGGCCGATGACGGCGCGAATGACTCCCTTGACCAGTTGGTCCAGCGCGAAGAGCAGTGAGGCCTGGCCGAAGCGCCCCTTCACCACGGCCGTTGCATGGGCGATCTGGCCGCGTTCTTCCGGCAGGGGCTTGCCGTCAATCAGTTCGACAAGAACCGCGACATGGCCTGCCTTGACGATGTAGAGAATGTATTCCCGAAGCCAGTACATTACAGCGCCGGTCAGGCCAAAGCCGGCCATGCCGCCCCAAGCCATCGCGGTCGCGCGGAACTCGTCATCCCCGAAGGCGCCAACGCCCCAGCCGACCCCGATACCGGCGCCGGTGGCCAGAATATAGGCTAGTGTGATTCCGAAATAGACGGCGGCACGCAGGAGCACGAAAGGCAATGTTCGGCCCAACAGTCCGAGAGCTTGTCCGATATTGAAGTCCCACATGGCTCCGGTTCCTTTTGGGGCAATCAGCTTGAAGGTTGAGATGCGGGGGAAGTTTGTTCGCCCCCGAAATGGCGTCGCAGCCAGGCATTGATGTCATTGGCGACCTGCCCAGGTCCATCGCCCGATACGCCCCAACGTGACAACGGAACCCGTGTTGCCGGGCGGGTGTTGCGAAAAACCAGAACCACCTTCGAGGTGCTGCGGTCCTCTCGCGAGGTATGGCTGCGGTCAAGTTCGGCACTGTCGAGCGCCTCGAGCGGATAGTCCCGCTGACGCGTGCCGAGGCGCGATGTCCGGATGATGCTGACCAGCCCCGACCCTGCGTCCAACCTGAGCCGTGTGCGCTCGGACAGGGCGATATATCCCGCGAGAAAGGCCCCGTTCAGCCCGACCAGCAGCACCAGCGCGGTCAGGATTTCTCCCCCGATCAGATTGGCCAGCCCGATCAGAGTGATCGGCAGGACAGGCAGCATGACGAACCACAGGATAAAGCGCGGTATCGCCAGTTCCAGTTCCAGTCGTTCGGGCGTATTCGTCTCAATACTCATGACGGGTTTCCCTTTCCCTGGCGGGAAAGCCAGCCATTGACGACGCCCGTCAGATGCGCCACCTCTTCGGGATCCGGGCGGAACATGGGCACTATGATCTCGCGCCGCTCTGGTCCCGATCCGCAAATCAGCACCAGCCGGGTCTCATCGTTTCCTGCCGCCGTGCCATAGTGCGCGATGCTTTCCAGCTTGTGCAGGTCCGAGAGTGCGAATGTCTCTTCACGCCGCCCGCGCAATGTGGTCACACGCAGCCGGACAAGACCGGCATGCCTGTCCAGGCTCAGTTGAGTCAGCTGCACCAACTCGTGCATGTAGAGCCAACCGATCAGGCCCACCACGGCCAACACGATGATCCCCGTTCCGGTCGCACCATCCCCGATGGCTGCCAGGCCCGCCGCGATCGCCACCAATATCACCGCCGCAGCAATCACCGCCCGCCGGACCGGACGATTCTCGATCTCCAGCACGCTGTCGGAGATTTGCGTCACGCGCAGCGGATCAGCCAGAAACTCGGCCAGTGTCATGGGCCTGCACCCAACGACGTGTCGATCCGCCCCTCGACGTCGCGACAGTCGTCCGGGGCATCCCGGCGGCATAGGGTTGCCGCAAAGCTGGCCTGGATGCGGCCTTCATCCTCAAGATCCAGCAGGTCGATCGACATCTGCGGCGGCTCTTCCTCGCTTTCCCAGACCGCGCCCGCCATCGCCCCGCGATCGGGCCGCATGTCGATGGTCAGACCGGCGGGCGGCGTATCTCCGGAAGGCTTGCCGTGAAAGATTAGGCCGATGGAAATGCTGCCGTCGCCAAGTGCATGCAGTTCGATCATGGTCAGCGGGCCGATATCGGTGATCTGCACCATCGCCGAACCATCATCCTGACGCA
>NZ_JBGOSN010000126.1:0-1927 GCF_046335115.1 Paracoccus sp. P2
TGCACAATGCCCATCAACTGCCGGACATAGGGGATCGGCAGGATGGACAATACACCGCGCACAAGGCCGATGACGGCGCGAATGACTCCCTTGACCAGTTGGTTCAGCGCGAAGAGCAGTGAGGCCTGGCCGAAGCGCCCCTTCACCACGGCCGTTGCATGGGCCATCTGACCGCGTCCTTCCGGCAGGGGCTTGCCGTCGATCAGTTCGACAAGAACCGCGACATGGCCTGCCTTGACGATGTAGAGAATGTATTCCCGAAGCCAGTACATTACAGCGCCGGTCAGGCCAAAGCCGGCCATGCCGCCCCAAGCCATCGCGGTCGCGCGGAACTCGTCATCCCCGAAGGCGCCAACGCCCCAGCCGACCCCGATACCGGCGCCGGTGGCCAGAATATAGGCCAGTGTGATTCCGAAATAGACGGCGGCACGCAGGAGCACGAAAGGCAATGTTCGGCCCAACAGTCCGAGAGCTTGTCCGATATTGAAATCCCACATGGCTCCGCTTCCTTTTGGGGCGATCAGCTTGAAGGTTGAGATGCGGGGGCAGTCTGTTCGCCCCCGAAATGGCGTCGCAGCCAGGCATTGATGTCATTGGCGACCTGCCCAGGTCCATCGCCCGATACGCCCCAACGTGACAAGGGCACCCGTGTTGCCGGGCGGGTGTTGCGAAAAACCAGAACCACCTTCGAGGTGCTGCGGTCCTCTCGCGAGGTATGGCTGCGGTCAAGTTCGGCACTGTCGAGCGCCTCGAGCGGATAGTCCCGCTGACGCGTGCCGAGACGCGATGTCCGGATGATGCTGACCAACCCCGACCCTGCGTCCAGCCTGAGCCGTGTGCGCTCGGACAGGGCGATATATCCCGCGAGAAAGGCCCCGTTCAGCCCGACCAGCAGCCCCAACGCGGTCAGGATTTCGCCCCCGATCAGATTGGCCAGCCCGATCAGGGTGATCGGCAGGACAGGCAGCATAACGAACCACAGGATAAAGCGCGGTATCGCCAGTTCCAGTTCCAGTCGTTCGAGCGTGTTCGTCTCAATACTCATGACGGGTTTCCCTTTCCCTGGCGGGAAAGCCAGCCATTGACGACGCCCGTCAGATGCGCCACCTCTTCGGGATCCGGGCGGAACATGGGCACTATGATCTCGCGCCGCTCTGGTCCCGATCCGCGAATCAGCACCAGCCGGGTCTCATCGTTTCCTACCGCCGTGCCATAGTGCGCGACACTTTCCAGCTTGTGCAGGTCCGAGAGTGCAAATGTCTCTTCACGCCGCCCGCGCAATGTGGTCACACGCAGCCGGACAAGACCGGCATGCCTGTCCAGGCTCAGTTGAGTCAGTTGCACCAACTCGTGCATGTAGAGCCAGCCGATCAGGCCCACCATGGCCAGCACGATGATCCCCGTTCCGGTCGCACCATCCCCGATGGCTGCCAGGCCCGCCGCGATCGCCACCAATATCACCGACGCAGCAATCACCGCCCGCCGGACCGGACGATTCTCGATCTCCAGCACGCTGTCGGAGATTTGCGTCACGCGCAGCGGATCAGCCAGAAACTCGGCCAGTGTCATGGGCCGGCACCCAACCACGTGTCGATCCGTCCCTCGACGTCGCGACAGTCGTCCGGGGCATCCTGGCGGCATAGAGTTGCCGAAAAGCTGGCCTGGATGCGGCCTTCATCCCCAAGATCCAGCACGTCGATCGACATCTGCGGCGGCTCTTCCTCGCTTTCCCAGATCGCGCCCGCCAACGCCCCGCGATCGGGCCGCATGTCGATGGTCAGACCGGCGGGCGGCGTATCTCCGGAAGGCTTGCCGTGAAAAATCAGGCCGATGGAAATGCTGCCGTCGCCAAGTGCATGCAGTTCGATCATGGTCAGCGGGCCGATATCGGTGATCTGCACCATCGCCGAACCATCATCCTGACGCA
>NZ_JBGOSN010000127.1:0-1853 GCF_046335115.1 Paracoccus sp. P2
ATCCGTTGGGATCATGCTCAGGATCTGGACCATCTGACGGTCACCGTTCGGCACGCGCCCCAGCTTACGCTGGACGCGTCGTATCGCCGGCGGCAGTTCCCATCAGGCGGCGGTGAGCGACCAGAAGCCGAACTTCCTGCCGTGCTCTTCCTTCAACCGGGCGACATAGGCATCGTGCGTCTCGAACGCGCCGAAGTCCGGGATTTCCCGTGCGAGCCGGGCGCAGGAGACCAGGTGCTCGGCGGCATAGCGATACCGCTTCGCCCGCGACCTCGTGAGCGTGAAGTCGATCATCGCGCGGAGAACCAGAGTCGCGGCCAGCGGATGACGCTCTGACAGGGCCTCCGCCGCTGGGGCGAGATACTCGTAGTGATCCCCGTCGATCTCCTCGTGCCGGGCCTCCAGGAGGTCTGCGGCGCGATCCAGCGCCGGCCAGTCGAGGAAGAACTGCAGGGCGTGAAGAAGGCTCGGATGGGCCATGGCGTGCGCCATCGCCCGCTCCTCAGCTTCTATGTCGTCGAAGTCGGGAAGCCGCTTGAGATAGGCCCGCAGGTACCTGTCGGAGAGCGTGCGTTCGAAGCAGTCCCACCGGAACGCTTGCGCCTCCTCGCCGCGCCCCAGCGCCTCCAGCGTCTGCAGACGGATGTCTTGCCAGGCCAGTGGCACCCGCAGCCCGTCGCCGAGCTCCGCGCGCTCGAGGAACCCCAGCGCCTCGCCCGCCCTGCCGGCCGCGAGCAGACGCTGTGCGATCTCGGCCGCGATCTGCGGCACCTTGCGGGTCTTTGGATCGTACTGGGCGATGAAGCCGTCGACGTCGCCCCGCGCGTCGGCGATGTCCTTGAGCGCCATGGCGACAGTGCTCGTGCGCTCGCGCGCCCGCATCTCGTGCTCGTAGGTGGTGCCGCCCGGGCCCCAGCCCACCGCCTTCCATTGGTCCTTTGGCGGCACCGGCACAGGCGAGCGACCGAGTTCTTCGGTCATCGATTGCAGGGCCGCCAACCCCTCGTCGCCGAGCGCCGGCGCTATGATGCCGATCAGGCCGTCATACTGGCCATAGCCGTTGTCCTGCAGCGCATCGAGGACAGTGCCGGCGAGCGCCTGCGGATCCGGCCGGACCTTCTCGGCGAGCTGACCCAGATCGGCGCAGGCCTGGTGGAAGATGCCGATGACGGTCCCGCTGGAGTCGTCGCAGCGCTCGAAGACAGGCGTCGCAAGCGCCATGAACCGCCACATGAGCGCCAGCGCCTCATCGGGATCGGCGGGTGCGATCTGCTCGACGATGGCGCGCCGCTGGGTTTCGAGATCCGTGACCAGCGCCTTGCGGTTCTTCCAGGTGATGAAGCTGCGGGCGCGGGCGATGCTGGTCAGTCGCTTGGTGATCTCCCGCGCGGCCTCCCTCGGGCTCTGGGCGCCCGCCAGCGCGAGCCGCAGCTTGCGCTTGGCCGCCGCGTTGCCGGTGCTGACCTCGATCAGCAATTGCGCCAGACGCTCGGCGCCCAGCGCTTCGAGGTTCTTCGCATTGAGGGTGGTCTTGGAAGCCATCGGATCGCCAGTTTCTTTTCCCCGAGCCTAACAGCAGCCCGCGGGCACCGGAACCTGCGTTCTGATTCGCGCGGCTCGTCGATGTCCCGCACCATCGCGCCGAAACGCCTTGCGCGGAAATGCGGGCCATTTCCTTTTTCTTCGCGATTTCAATGTGTTCGTTGACTGTCGCCCGCGCTTCAGCACTGTGGAACGGAGAACGATCCATCTGAAGCCGGCATGAACTGAAAAGCGCTCCCGGCCACCTTCGGTATCATGGGAAGGCTGCGGGTGGGGCGGTGTCGAGGCAGGCCGTTAGCCGGAAGATACCC
>NZ_JBGOSN010000128.1:0-1778 GCF_046335115.1 Paracoccus sp. P2
CACATGGCTGCGAAAGAAGTTAAGTTCAACAGCGACGCGCGCGACCGGATGCTGAAGGGCGTGAACATCCTGGCCGATGCGGTCAAGGTGACGCTTGGCCCGAAGGGTCGCAACGTGGTGATCGACAAGTCCTTCGGGGCGCCGCGGATCACCAAGGACGGGGTCTCGGTCGCGAAAGAGATCGAGCTTTCCGACAAGTTCGAGAACATGGGCGCGCAGATGGTGCGCGAAGTCGCCTCGCGCACCAATGACGAGGCCGGCGACGGCACCACCACCGCCACGGTGCTGGCCCAGGCCATCGTGCGCGAGGGCATGAAGGCGGTCGCCGCCGGCATGAACCCGATGGATCTCAAGCGCGGCATCGACATGGCCACCGCCAAGGTCGTGGAAGCGATCAAATCCGCCGCCCGCCCGGTCAACGACAGCTCGGAAGTGGCGCAGGTCGGCACCATCTCGGCCAATGGCGAGGCCTTCATCGGCCAGCAGATCGCCGAGGCGATGCAGCGCGTCGGCAACGAGGGCGTAATCACCGTCGAAGAGAACAAGGGCATGGAGACCGAGGTCGAGGTCGTCGAAGGCATGCAGTTCGACCGCGGCTATCTCTCGCCCTATTTCGTCACCAATGCCGACAAGATGATCGCCGAGCTGGAGGATGCCTATATCCTGCTGCACGAGAAGAAGCTGTCGTCGCTGCAGCCGATGGTCCCGCTGCTGGAATCGGTGATCCAGTCGCAAAAGCCGCTCTTGATCGTGGCCGAGGACGTCGAGGGCGAGGCGCTGGCCACGCTGGTCGTCAACAAGCTGCGCGGCGGGCTGAAGATCGCCGCCGTCAAGGCGCCGGGCTTCGGCGACCGCCGCAAGGCCATGCTGCAGGACATCGCCATCCTGACCGGCGGCCAGGTGATCTCGGAAGACCTGGGCATGAAGCTTGAGAATGTCACCATCGACATGCTCGGCCGGGCCAAGAAGATCTCGATCAACAAGGACAACACCACCATCGTCGACGGTGCCGGCGAGAAGGCCGAGATCGAGGCGCGGGTGTCGCAGATCCGCCAGCAGATCGAGGAAACCACCTCGGATTACGACCGCGAGAAGCTGCAGGAGCGTGTGGCCAAGCTGGCCGGCGGCGTCGCCGTCATCCGCGTCGGCGGCATGACCGAGATCGAGGTCAAGGAGCGCAAGGACCGCGTCGACGACGCGCTGAACGCGACCCGCGCCGCGGTGCAGGAAGGCATCGTGGTCGGCGGCGGCGTGGCGCTGGTGCAGGGCGCCAAGGCGCTGGAAGGCCTGGCCGGCGCGAACTCGGACCAGGAAGCCGGCATCGCCATCATCCGCCGCGCGCTGGAGGCGCCGATGCGCCAGATCGCCGAGAATGCCGGCGTCGACGGCGCCGTGGTGGCCGGCAAGGTGCGCGAATCCTCGGACAAGGCCTTCGGCTTCAACGCCCAGACCGAGGAATATGGCGACATGTTCAAGTTCGGGGTGATCGACCCGGCCAAGGTGGTGCGCACCGCGCTGGAGGACGCCGCGTCGGTGGCCGGCCTCTTGATCACCACCGAGGCGATGATCGCCGAGAAGCCCGAGCCCAAGGCCCCGGCCGGCGGCATGCCCGACATGGGCGGCATGGGCGGCATGATGTAAGCCGACCCGCCTTTGGCGAAGCATTGGGCCGTCCCGAAAGGGGCGGCCTTCTCGCATCCCCCGGCAGCCAGCGCCGGCCAAGCGCGGGGAGCGTCGGGCCATGGGCCGCACCGCGCAGAGGCCGCCGATCTGCCGCG
>NZ_JBGOSN010000129.1:0-1773 GCF_046335115.1 Paracoccus sp. P2
AACGGCTTCACCGCACTCGGCATACCCGAAACTCAAGCCGTGGGATGACTCCGTCGGGGGAAAGGGGAACTCTGACCGTCAGTCAATTTGTGCAACAGAGTCTGCGGCGATCCTCGGCATGAACATGCCCAAGGATCCGCGGGTGCGGACGCTCATCGAGAACCCGCATGAAGCCGCGCTCGACTGGCACAAGCGGGAGCGTTTCGTGCCGCCGAACCATTATGTCATCGTTCCGAACGCGCTTTGCGACCAGAGACCCGACCTGGTGCGCGAGGTCTGGCGGATGCTTGTCAAAAGCCGCGCGGCCGCAACACCCGAGGGCAGCATTGATCCATGGCCGGTGGGGATCGAGGCGAACCGCAAGGCGCTTGAAGCGGCGATCCGGTTTGCGACGCAGCAGCATATGATCACCAAGCCTATCACGGTCGAGGAACTGTTCCATCCGCTGATCCGTGACATTGCGCCGTGAAAATCGGCCCTGCATGGGAAATGAGGAAAGGGGGGGCTGCCCCCCCTTTTTTCTTTTTAGATTTCCTGTTTCCAGGCTGACGTGATTGCTGTTCACACAAGTTATGGCCTTTGGGCACTTTACGATTATCTATGACGACTTTCCGCAGGCAATTATGAGGTGGTCGTCGCGAGTTCGGTTTTCAAAAGAATAGCGTCGATTGTACGGTCGGGCGTGGAGGCGTCCGTTTTTTATGGGGGGGATAATGAAGTTTTTCAGCATGATTGCAATGACGGCCGCGCTTGCGCCTTGTGCGGCCTTGGCCGATGTGAGCTTGTCCGGCTTTGGCCGATTTGGTCTGACCTATTCGGAGGCGAAGAAACAGGGCGGAGAGAACGGCACGTTCCTCCAGAGTCGATTGCGGCTGGAGATCGATGCATCCGTCGAGACCGATATCGGCTTGAAATTTGGCGCAAAAACCTGGGTTCAGGGCGATCACAACAGCCCTTCCTGGGGCTTCAGTCCCGCGAATTTCTATGTCGAGTATGAAAACTGGTCGCTTGAGATCGGCAATGTGCTTCCGGCTTTCGATGGAGCTTTATTGCTGAAACAGACGCGGCTGGGGGTTCATGCTGTTTCCGTCGGCGGGGATCCGTTGGGGGATTTCTTCATTCTGGCCTATCGCGGATATGGCCGCCTTCCTGATCGGACCGGGGTGGCCTTGAATTATGGCACGCGCAACTTCGACGTGAAGCTGTCCGTGGTGGACCCGGATCAGATCGGCAGCGGCATGGGAGGGGATCTGACCCGAGAGGTTTCCGCCTCGGTTTTCTATCGTCTAAACGACTGGGAGTTTTCTGCTGCAACGGCGCAGAGCGGGGCCGGGGTCAGGGATAACAATCTTTATTTCGTGGGAACGCGTTACAAGGTCAACGATGACCTTCGCATCGGCCTGAACATCAATGACAACGGTTTTGCCGAACTGGGAACGTCTTACGCCCTGTATGGCGACTACAAGTTTAACCGATTTACGTTGGGTTCCTATGTCGTGTATAATGACGGTGATTGGGCGGAAAAGGTGACCGACAGCTCTTATGGTGTCGCCCTCAGATATGATCTGGGTCCAAGTATCTTTCTTGCGGCCTCAGTTCAGCGCGATTACGAGCGCATGACCCTTGCCGATATGGGTGTGCGGTTCGACTTCTGAATAACGCCGCTTTTGTTCACCGACACATATCTCCGCAACCATATGCGGATGGAGGCGAGTTGTACGGATGCGAGGAAATTGCCGTCTCGCTTGTCGTATCGCGTTGCGATGGACCGGA
>NZ_JBGOSN010000130.1:0-1710 GCF_046335115.1 Paracoccus sp. P2
CGCTGGCCTACAACCTGGCAACCTTCCTGCGCTGCATCGAACTGCCCGAGGCCATGGCGGACTGGTCGTTGACCAGCCTGCAACTCAAGCTGATCAAGATCGGGGGATGACTCCGTCGGGGGAAAGGGGAACTCTGACCGTCAGTCAATTTGTGCAACAGAGTCACACCGAGCAGAAATCCTTAATGCATTTAAGGTTGATGCTGTTCGGAAAAGCCATCCACAGCGATTGCTTTTCGATATCGAGCAGCCCACCTCGTTACTGCAGGCGGTCGATGATGCTCTAGTTGAGCGTCTAGACAGCTGGAGGGAAAAGGCAGTTCGGTATTCCAGAAGTGCAGTTACAAAGGTTGATTCTCAACTGCAGACCCTTTATGCGCAGCTTTTTGTTTTACGAACGGTTGAGGATCGCGGCCTAGATGATGTAATTCCGAGAATAGCGTCTGCGGTCATATCTCCAGACTCATTTGATTTCGATGCGTGGAAGGTCATACTCTCCCGCGCCAAGCAAAGAATTGGGAGTGACCTTTTCTCTGACGATGTTGTGCTCGACATTGAGCCGCATATTCTGTGTGGAGTTGTAAGGGATCTATACGTTCCAAAGAAGGTGCCGGGCGCTGACGCTAAATATGATTTCTCATGGATAAGTGCCGACGTTCTCGGACTTGCCTATGAAAAATATTTGTCCACTGTTTTGCAACCTGCACCACTCCCGCTGCAGTCCGAACTTTTCTTTGAGCCTCAGCGGGGGGTAGAGAGGGTGAGCGTTAGAAAGTCAGCTGGAGCATATTACACCCCCAGGTTCTTGACATCCTACTTGGCCGCAACCTGTGTGGATCGATATTTCTCTGATCCTGAAAAAGACGACTTGCCAAAGGTAATAGATTTCTCTTGTGGCTCGGGCTCGTTCCTTGTTGCCGCAGTTGATCGCGTATTGGGGCATTTAAAACGTAAAGATGCCAACCGCTCTTGGGCGCGGGAGCTGATCGAATCTGGTTGCATTGTTGGCGTCGACATAGATCCAAAGGCGGTAACTGCGGCTCGGCTGCATCTTTGGCAAAGGCTTATTGAGGAGCCGAATGCTTTGCCTCTCCCCAACCTCTCGGCCGTCATTATATCCGGCGATGGGCTTGATGCTACAACATGGGGCGATCTTAATCGAGAGTATGACATCGTTCTTGGAAATCCACCTTACTTGGCCACCAGTATGGTTGCCAATCGCGAGAAACTAGAGGGGCAGTATCTTGCCGCAAAAGGCCGTTACGACTTTTCGTCTCTATTCGTTGAGCAGGCGGTAAACATCCTCAAGCCGGGTGGGTTCTTGGGACTTGTTATTCCGAATCGTACCTTCATAAACAAGAACGCGACGGCGATCAGGGATATATTAACCCGTTCAACAATGATTAAGTCCATTGTCGACTTTGGTACCTCAAAAGTTTTTGATGCAGATGCGTATGTTGGCTGCATTGTCGCTCAGAAAAATTCGGAGAATACCTCGCCGAAGACAGTATTGCGAGTGATTCGTGTTAATTCATTGGATCCTGACTTCATGGCCGCTGAGCTTATTGAGGCCGAGCACCTTGATAAGGGGCGCGAGTCGAGTGCAGTGTAAGCGCCGTCTCCGTCCCATTGGGATTTGGGGTGCGCTTGGGAGCGCGAGTTGGGTGCGTTGGGGGGCGAGTGCCGGTTAGTGAAGCTCACAATGAGCTCA
>NZ_JBGOSN010000131.1:0-1562 GCF_046335115.1 Paracoccus sp. P2
CTTCGAGCAGCGCCTTCTTCCATTGATGGATCATCGTCGGGCGCACGCGGTATTCCGCGGCCAGCTCCGGCACGATGCGCCCGCCCTTCGCGGCCTCCGGCGCACCCGAGCCTTGAAGCCCGCGTCATGGTTCCTGCCTTTCGGCATCGTCCGATCCCCTCGTCCCTGGAGACCAGAAGACGGCGGATCGCAGCTTGCCTCACTGTCCGATTCTCGGCGGATGGCTCAATATGAACTGGTTGAGATCGCATGTCGTCGTGGTTTCCGGACCGTGGATGTGATCGACGACGATCTCGGCCGCTCCGCCAGCGGCATGGTGGCCCGGCCCGGCTTCGAGAAGCTTGTCGCCGCCTTGTGCGCCGGGGAAGTCGGCGCCGTGCTCTGCTTTGACGCTTCGCGGCTGGCACGCAAGGGCAGGGACTGGCACCACCTGCTCGAACTGTGCGGGCTTGTCGAGGCGCGTGTCATCGACCTCGATGGGCTCTCACGATCCCTGCCTGCCGAACGACCGCCTGCTGCTCGGCATGAGGGGTAGCATCAGCGAGTTCGAGCTCGGGGTGATCCGGGCGCGCATGCTTGACGCTGCCCGGGCGAAGGCGCGCCGTGGCGAACCTCGGATCAGCGTGCCGCTCGGTTACATCCGGCATCGCGAGACCGGCCTCGGCCTCGATCCTGACTTCCGGCTCCAGCAGGTCATCCGGCTGGTCTTCGAGCGGTTTCGCCAGCTCGGCAGCGCACGGCAGGCGCATCTGTCGCTGGTGGCGGAGGGGGTGTTCTTTCCACGCCCCTCGGACGGCAAGCGCCTGACCTCCTTCGACTGGACAGCGATCCGCTACCGCAACGTCATCGGGATGCTGAAGAATTCCTTCTACGCAGGGGCCTATGTCTATGGAAAGAGTGAGAAGCGCATCGAACTGGTCGACGGCCGCGCCCGCAAGTCCTACGGCCATGGCAAGCCGCCGGAGGCGTGGGACGTGTTGATCCGCGATCATCATGCCGCCTATATCGGTTGGGCGGAATACGAGCGGAACCGGATGCTGCTCGCAGCCAATGCCTATGGACGTGCGGGAGGACAGAAGTCCGGGCGGGGCGGCCGTGCCCTTCTTGCGGGCATGCTGACCTGCGGGCGCTGTGGCCGCGGCCTGGCGGTCGCCCCTGCCGGCGCCCCGCCTAGGCGGTGTCTTCACTTAGGCGATCGCTGCCATTGCGCAGGCGAGGTCGACGAATGCCTTTAAGGAGGCGACGGTTTTCTCGCATCGGAGCGCGATCCGGCGGAAGCGTTTGAGGCGGTTGAAGAGGCACTCCGCAAGGTGGCGTTCCCCGGAGAGCGCCCGATCCGGCGGTCGGCTTCCGGCGCGGCTTCGGTTGCGCTTGATCTGGGCGGTGGCGCGCAGGTCGCCGGCGATGAAGCGGCGCAACGCCTCGGTGTCGTATCCGGCGTCGGCGATGACATGGCCGCCGCCCGCAAGGCCGCGGATCAGCCCCCGGGCCTGCGGGCTGTCGGCCCAATGGCCCGGCGTGATCGCGAACCGGACCGGGAGGCCAGGCGCGTCCACCGCAGC
>NZ_JBGOSN010000132.1:0-1541 GCF_046335115.1 Paracoccus sp. P2
GCTGACTTGCCCGTTGTTGCATCCGGGGGATGTCGGGATGAGAGCGCAACGAGTTTCGTTTGCGGGGCGAAGGCTGACTTGCCCGGTGAGCGTACCCTTCAAGGCGACGATCCCGTCGCCCGGCGTGAATTCCTCCAGGGTCAGTGTCAGGCTGTCCTGATCGCCGGTCCAATTCCGTCCCATGTCGCGCGCAAAGGTGATCGTCAGCGCCATTTCGCCGGGCGCGGGCAATTCGCCATTGATCGTCAGTTCCAGATTGACCGGCCCCTGATCGCCCTCCATCTGTGAGGCAAGCAAGGAGGCATCGGCATAGTTGCCGATGATCGTCGCGCCGGACAATTCGGGGGCAACAGTCAGCTCCAGCGGCTGATCGCCAAAACTGCCGGTAACCAGCCCTCCAGGCTCGTCGGCCAGCGCCGGCAGCGCCAGAAGACAGGCCAGAACAGCTATGCCCGCCCTTCGCATGGTCGAGAAGATGGTCAAGAGTAGATCCTCCTGCTGTTTGATTCCGAGTTTAGTTCTGCTCAAGACTGGCCGCCCCGTTCGTTTGAACGGGGAACATGTAGTCTCCTGTGATAGAGTTCAGTCCGGAACCTGGTTTTCATTTTGGGTTGTGGTGATGAGCTTGCGGTATCACATCGTTCAGACCGCGTTGATGACGGCACTTGTGTTCATGGCCGTACCAGCGGCTGCCGAGGACGTCCTGCTGACCCTGACCGGCGCGGTCACGGACGGCAGAGTGGAGATGACGCGCGCGAATTTCGATACGATGGACTGGCATGAGTTTTCGACATCGACCAGCGTCACAGATGGCAGGCCGGAGTTCCGCGGTGTGCTGATGCGAGACGTCCTCGCCCATGCCGGAGCCGAGGGAAGTAGTGTGCGCGCGACAGCGTTGAACGACTATGTCGTCGATATACCTGTCGAGGATTTTCACCGGTTTGATGTTCTAGCCGCGCTTTACATGGATGACGTGCCTCTGACCCCGCGTGACAAGGGTCCAGTCTGGATCGTCTATCCGCGCGACAATCACGGCGTTCTGGCCGATATACGGTATGACATGCGATGGGTCTGGCAGCTTGTCGCGCTGCATGTGCAATGACCGGCACAGGCGGGCGGGCCCGCTATCTGTGGCTTGGTGGGCTGGTGGCGATCTGCCTGGGCCTGTTGGCGCTGGCTGCGTGGCAGCTTGTGGTGCTGGAACGCCAGATGCGCATTGCTGCAACCGAGAACATGATCTGGGTCTTTGGCCAGACGCAGATCGAGGCCTTGAACCTTGCGCTGGCGCTCTCGGATGAGGCAGCGCCACAACAGATCCAGANTGCAACCGAGAACATGATCTGGGTCTTTGGCCAGACGCAGATCGAGGCCTTGAACCTTGCGCTGGCGCTCTCGGATGAGGCAGCGCCACAACAGATCCAGACCCGTTTTGATATATTGGTTTCGCGGCTGACGCTGTTGGAAGATGGGCCGCAACGTCGCTTTCTCGAGAATGCGGGAGTGTCCGAAACACTTGCACGCTGGCGCAGTGGGCTTCTGGC
>NZ_JBGOSN010000133.1:0-1491 GCF_046335115.1 Paracoccus sp. P2
AACGGCTTCACCGCACTCGGCATACCCGAAACTCAAGCCGTGGGATGACTCCGTCGGGGGAAAGGGGAACTCTGACCGTCAGTCAATTTGTGCAACAGAGTCACGTTGATCGCGTTGCTGGCCACGCTGGGCTTTTCGCGGGTCTACAATCTGGTCATGGTCGGGCCGGCCTGGTCCAATTTCAAGCCGCTTACGGAAGAATTCGTCCTGATCTACTTCGTGATCCTGAACCTGGAAATCCTGTTCTCGATCTTCGTGCTGCCCCGCACCAGGGCCTTCGCCCAGAGCGGCTGGACCCATTGGGACCGAATCCGTTCGGAAGCGCCTGCCGAACCGGCCGCGCCCAATCCGGCCGAGGCGCGGCCGTGGTTGCCCCCGCCGCAGGCGGCGCCCCAAGCGGCGCTCCAGGCAGCGCCGCAACTGCCGGCCCCGATGCCATCCACATCGCAGCAGGGGCCCGCGGCGCATCAACTGCCGGTGCCCATGCTGCGGCAGCCACCCCCGCCGCCGGTGCCGCCCCCGCCGCGCACGGTGCGGTTCGGCAGCTACAGCTGGCCGGTATCCGCCTTGCGGCTGATCCGGGCCGAGGAGCATTACATCCGTATCATTACCAAGGAGCAGGAGGTGCTGGTGCGCTATCGCCTGTCGGACGCGGTCTCGCAACTGCCCGAGGATGCGGGGATGCGGGTGCATCGGTCCTATTGGCTCAGCTACGACGCCATCGTCGACCATGCGCCTCTGCCCGACAGCAGGCTGCTGCTGACGCTTTGGAACGGGTCCACCGTCACCGTGCCGCGGGCCCATCGCAAGCGGCTGGAGGCGGCCTTTGCGGCCGGGCTGCATGCGGGAGGCCGGGATTGAGGCGATCGGCGCGACCCGCCCCCGCGCGGGCCTGGCGGGGACACCACCTGCCTTGCCCGCCGCCCGTTACCCGCTCGAGCTCGGCCGCGGCGACATATCGGCCGGCGTTGCGGTCGGCGGCGAGTGCCCGCAGGGTGATCGGGTCCAGCAGCACCATGGTTTCCGCGGTCTCCCGGGTGGGGGCGATGATCGGGCGGGAAAAAGGTCCGGCCATCGGCCAGCTCTGTTCCGGGAAAGGCTGGCCGAGGTTTGCGACCCCGGCTTTCCATCGCCGGCCATCGGCTCCGGCCTGAACATGCGGTGGCATGTTTGAGATCTGCCGTAGAGAAGCGCGATCCGCAGGCCGTCGATCTCGCGCATGGCGATCCGCGTCTCGTAAAGCTCTCCCAGCAGTTCGGAGGCGAGGATCCGGGTCGGGGCTTCGGCGGCGAAGCTGCGGCCCTGCCGCATCGCGACGATGCGGTCGGACCGGCAGGAGGTGAAGGCGATGTCATGCAGCAGCACCATCACCGTCTTGCCCGGCTAGAGCGGATTCGACTTAGTCCGGGTCATATCCGGCGGGCTCGAAGTAGTTCCGGCATTCCTCGGGGGTGAAGGCGGATAGACAGTCGGCGACGGCTGACCAGAGAT
>NZ_JBGOSN010000134.1:0-1468 GCF_046335115.1 Paracoccus sp. P2
TCTCCATGAACCGCTGGTGGTCGCCCCAGACCGTGCGCATCTGACCCGGCCAGCTGTCGGCGATGCACAGCACCCCCTCGACCCCGTCGCCGTCCAGCGCCACCCCGCTCTGCGGATCCAGCACCACCGGCTTGACCCCGAAGAAGGGCAGCGTCGCCGAGCCCGGCTTGGTCTCGATCGCACCCGGCAGCGAGGTGATCATGTGGCCGCCGGTCTCGGTCTGCCACCAGGTGTCGACGATCGGGCAGCGCCCCTTGCCGACATGCTTGTCATACCAGACCCAGGCCTCGGGGTTGATCGGCTCGCCCACCGTGCCCAGAACCCGCAGGCTCGACAGGTCGTGCTTCTCGACCCATTCCGGCCCCTGGCCCATCAGCGCCCGGATCGCGGTCGGCGCGGTGTAGAACTGGTTGACCCGGTGCTTCTCGCACACCGCCCAGAAGCGGCCGGCATCGGGCCAGGTCGGCACCCCCTCGAACATCAGCGTCGTGGCGCCGTTGGCCAGCGGGCCGTAGACGATGTAGCTGTGCCCGGTCACCCAGCCCACGTCGGCCGTGCACCAGAACACGTCGCCGTCCTTGTAGTCGAAGACGTATTGATGCGTCATCGCCGCATAAAGCAGGTAGCCGCCGGTGGTATGGACCACGCCCTTGGGCTTGCCGGTCGAGCCCGAGGTATAGAGGATGAACAGCGGATCCTCGGCCCCCATCGGCCGCGGCGGGCAGTCGGGGCTGACCTCCTCCATCAGCTTCAGCACGTCCACGTCGCGCCCCTCGATCCAGCTGGTCTGGTCGCCGGTATGCTTGACCACCAGGCAGCGCACCCGGTCCGAGCAATGCAGAAGCGCCGCGTCGGTATTCGACTTCAGCGCCGTCTTGCGGCCGCCGCGCGGCGCGGTGTCGGCGGTGATCACCAGCTTGGCGCCCGAATCGTTGATGCGGTTGGCCAGCGCATCGGGCGAGAAGCCGGCGAAGACGATGGAATGGATGGCGCCGATGCGCGCGCAGGCCAGCATGGCATAGGCGGCCTCGGGGATCATCGGCAGGTAGATCACCACCCGGTCGCCGCGCATCACCCCCTGGGACAGGAGCACGTTGGCAAAGCGGTTCACCTTGTCCGACAGTTCCGCATAGGTGATGTGGCGGGCGGGCTGGTTCGGGTCATCCGGCTCGAAGATGATCGCGGTCTGGGTCGCGCGCCGGGGCAGGTGGCGATCGATGCAATTGACCGAGGCGTTCAGGATCCCGTCCTCGAACCATTTGATCGAGACCTGGCCCAGGGTGAAATCGGTGTCCTTCACCCGGCTATAGGGCTGGATCCAGTCCAGACGCCGCCCCTCGCGCCCCCAGAACCCCGCCGGATCCGAGATCGATTCGGCATAGAGCCGCGCATAGTCCCCAGGCGTGACCAGCGCAGCCTCAAAACCAGCCGGAACAGGATGTTTCTTAATCGATTCAATGCTCATGGC
>NZ_JBGOSN010000135.1:0-1466 GCF_046335115.1 Paracoccus sp. P2
TAGCGCGTTGATTTTGTGTGCTGAAGCTGCGGTTTTGTTGGCTTTGAATTGCAGGGTTTCGTATGCTTTGGCCAGAAACCCTGCAATTTCCGGTCGCCGATGAAGCCCCATTCCCGCGCCCCTGAACAGGATGACCTGCTCCGCCCGAGACTGGTCGACATGATCGACGCCCGCCATGAGTTGGTGAAGCTTGCGGCGCTGATCGACTGGGAGTTTTTTGAACGGGAGTGGGCGACCTTCTTTCCGTCTCACCAGGGGCGGCCAGCGACATCTCCACGCCTGGTGGCGGGGCTCATGTATCTCCAGCACGCCTTCAAGCTCTCTGACGAGGCAGTCATCGCCCGATGGGTCGAGAACCCGTATTACCAGCACTTCACCGGCGAGACGTTCTTCCAGCACCGTCCCCCGATCGATCCCTCGTCGCTGGTGCGCTGGCGTAAGCGGATCGGGGAGGAAGGAGTGGAGTGGCTGCTGACCAAGACGATCGAGGCAGGCCGAGCTTCTGGCGCGGTCACCGACAAGAGCCTGAAGCGGGTGGCTGTGGATACGACCGTGATGGAAAAGACCATCGCCCATCCCACGGATGCGCGGCTTTACGAGCGGGCACGCGCGCTGTTGGTCGGCTTGGCGAAGGAGGCCGGGGTCGATCTGCGCCAGAGCTACGCCCGGCTTGCCCCGCGACTGGCCGCCCAGGTCGGGCGGTATGCCCATGCCCGGCAGTTCAAGCGCATGCGCAAGGCCCTGCGCCAACTCAAGGGCTATGTTGGCCGCGTGCGCCGGGACCTGCGCCGCCACCTCCAGGACATTCCCGAAGGTGCGCTGCGCGGACGGGTGCTGGAGGCGCTCTGGCTGGTCGGTCGCCTGCTCGAACAGACACCGAAGAGCAAGAACAAGATCTACGCCCTGCACGAGCCCGAGGTCGACTGCATCTCCAAGGGCAAGGCGCGCATCCGCTATGAGTTCGGCACCAAGGTCAGCCTCGCCACCACTCTCGACGGAGGCTTCGTCGTCGGCGCCCGCAGCTTCCCTGGCAACCCATACGACGGCCATACATTGGCGCCTGCACTGGAGCAGGTTGCCATCCTGACCGAGCAGGTGCCGGATCTCGCCGTCGTCGATCGCGGCTATCGCGGCCATGGCGTGGAGACCACCAAGGTCCTGATCAGCGGCACAAGACGCGGCATCACCCCGCTCCTGGCGCGGCTCCTCAGGCGGCGAAGCGCCATCGAGCCTGAGATCGGGCACATGAAGAGCGATGGTCGCCTGGCCAGATGCCCGCTGAAAGGCCGCATCGGCGACGCGGTCTTCGCCGTCCTCTGCGCCTGCGGGCACAATATCCGCAAGATCCTCGCCCATCTCAGGGCTCTTTGGACTCTATTGCTTCACCTGATCACGGCGATCATCCGGGGCGAAACGCCCCATCACCGCCATGCAGTGGCTGGCGGATAAGGTTGTTCAGAGCCGAC
>NZ_JBGOSN010000136.1:0-1466 GCF_046335115.1 Paracoccus sp. P2
ACGCCGTCCTTGATGCCCGAGAACCACCGTGCGGTGACGGTCTTGGTCTTGGTGTAGAAGCGGAAGGCGTCGGGGCCATACTGGTTCAGATCGCCGAAACCAGACTTCTTCCAGCCGCCGAAGCTGTAGTAGGACAGCGGCACCGGGATCGGGAAGTTGATGCCGACCATGCCGACGTTCACCCGGCTGGCGAAGTCCCTCGCCGTGTCGCCGTCGGCGGTGTAGATCGCCGTGCCGTTGCCGTAGTCGTTGTCCATGACCAGTTTCAGCGCGTCCTCGTAGTTCTGGGTGCGGACGGTTGTCAGGACCGGGCCGAAGATCTCTTCGCGGTAGATCTCCATGTCGGGGGTCACGTCGTCGAAGAGCGACGGGCCGCAGAAGAAGCCGTTCTCGTAGCCCTGGATGTTCAGGCCGCGCCCGTCCACGACCAGCTTCGCGCCCTGGTCCACGCCGGACTGGATCAGCCGCTCGATGCGTTCCTTCGAGGCGTTGGTGATGACCGGGCCGAAATCCACGTCCTCGCCCGCCGTATAGGGGCCGACCTTCAGTTTCTCGATCCGGGGAACCAGGCGCTCGATCAGGGCGTCGGCGGTCGCCTCGCCCACCGGCACCGCGACCGAGATCGCCATGCAGCGTTCGCCCGCCGCGCCGAAGCCCGCGCCGATCAGCGCGTCGGCGGCCTTGTCCAGGTCGGCGTCGGGCATGATGATCATGTGGTTCTTGGCGCCGCCGAAGCATTGCGCGCGCTTGCCGTTGGTCGCCGCGCGGCCATAGATGTATTGCGCGATCGGGGTCGAGCCGACGAAGCCCACCGCCTGGATGGTCGGGTGGTCCAGGATCGCGTCCACGATCTCCTTGTCGCCGTTCACGACTTGCAGCACGCCGTCGGGCAGGCCCGCCTGTTGCGCCAGTTTCGCCAGCAGCAGCGAGGTCGAGGGCACGCGCTCGGACGGTTTCAGGATCATCGCGTTGCCGGAAACCAGCGCCGGGCCCATCTTCCACAGCGGGATCATCGCCGGGAAGTTGAAGGGGGTGATCCCCGCGACCACGCCGAGCGGCTGGCGCATCGAATAGAGGTCGATGCCGGGGCCGCCATTGTCGGTGAACTCGCCCTTCAGCATGGCGGGGGCGCCCATGCAGACCTCGATCACCTCGAGGCCGCGCTGCACGTCGCCGCGGGCGTCGGGCAGGGTCTTGCCGTGTTCGCGGCTGACCAGTTCGGCCAGTTCGTCCATATGTTCGTTGATCAGCGCGCCGAATTTCATCATCACCCGCGCGCGGCGTTGCGGGTTGGTGGCCGCCCATTTGACTTGCGCCTTCTCGGCGCTGGCGATGGCGGCGTCCAGTTCATCGGCGCTGGCCAGAGGCACTCGGGCCTGCACCTCGCCCGTAGCGGGGTTCATCACGTCGCTGAAGCGGCCCGAAGTGCCTTTGACTTCCTTGCCGTCGATCCAGTGGTAGAGTTC
>NZ_JBGOSN010000137.1:0-1437 GCF_046335115.1 Paracoccus sp. P2
AGGGCCTGCACCCGCGCGACTACGTGACGATCGTTCCCGCCGGCTCGGCGGACGGAACCTATGCCGATTACGATCGCATGCAAGGTCGGAGCGAGGGCGAGCTGCGGGCGCCTGCCGAGCCTGGCCTCTACGAAGTGCGTCTGCAATTGGACGCGGGGGACCGCGTGCTCGCCCGCACCCCGGTCGAGGTGGTTGATGCCGAGGTTACTGTCTCCGCACCCGCCCAGGTCGTTGTCGGGTCGGCATTCCCGGTCACCTGGCAGGGCGAGGGCCTGCACCCGCGCGACTACGTGACAATCGTTCCCGCCGGCTCGGCGGACGGAACCTATGCCGATTACGATCGCATGCAAGGTCGGAGCGAGGGCGAGCTTCGCGCGCCTGCCGAGCCCGGCCTCTACGAGGTGCGCCTGCAATTGGACGTGGGGGACCGCGTGCTCGCCCGCACCCCGGTCGAGGTGGTCGATGCCGAGGTTGCTGTCTCCGCACCGGCTCAGGTCGTTGTCGGGTCGGCTTTCCCGGTCACCTGGCAGGGTGAGGGCCTGCACCCGCGCGACTACGTGACGATCGTTCCCGCCGGCTCGGCGGACGGAACCTATGCCGATTACGATCGCATGCAAGGTCGGAGCGAGGGCGAGCTTCGCGCGCCTGCCGAGCCCGGCCTCTACGAGGTGCGCCTGCAATTGGACGTGGGGGACCGCGTGCTCGCCCGCACCCCGGTCGAGGTGGTCGATGCCGAGGTTGCTGTCTCCGCGCCGGCTCAGGTCGTTGTCGGGTCGGCTTTCCCGGTCACCTGGCAGGGTGAGGGCCTGCACCCGCGCGACTACGTGACGATCGTTCCCGCCGGCTCGGCGGACGGCACCTATGCCGACTACGATCGCATGCAAGATCGGAGCGAAGGCGAGCTTCGCGCGCCTGCCGAGCCTGGCCTCTATGAGGTGCGCCTGCAATTGGACGCGGGGGATCGCGTGCTCGCCCGCACCCCGGTCGAGGTGATGGATGGTAATGTTTCGCTTGACGGACCGGACAGGGCGCGGGCCGGCGCCGAGATCACGCTATCCTGGACCGGCGCCATACATCCGCGCGACTACATAGCCATCGTTCCCGGCGGCACACCGGACGGCGAGCAAAGTGGCTATCGCCGTATTCAGGACGAAGATCAGGCCACGTTCACTGCACCCGCGGAGCCTGGAGCCTATGAAATCCGCTACCATTTGGACCGCGGCGATCGGGTCATGGCCCGGCGACCGCTCGAGGTGCTGGCGGCGGACGCGCCGATAGACGAGGGTGCCGGGCTTATGGTTCCTGGTACAGCAAGGCCGGGCGACATCGTTACGGTTTCGTGGACAATCGAAGCTGGCGATGCCGACCGGCGCGTGGCGCTGGCACGAGCTGATGCGCCCGACTTTACCTGGATTACAGTCCATCACGTGGGCGACG
>NZ_JBGOSN010000138.1:0-1418 GCF_046335115.1 Paracoccus sp. P2
ATCCCCACACCCGCATAAGACACGTCATTAACGACGTCACTATGCACGTGCCTTAATCCATCAGCCCAAACTCAGGCAGGCGGTAACAATCGGGCCGTTACGATGTCAGCGCCTCGACCAGCAGATTGATAAGTCCTTGCTCACACGCCGTATTGGCCAATTCGCTGGTCGCGAAGCCGCCTCGTCGGCCTCCAAGGAAAGCAGTTGACCAGCGGGGGGTGCGCCGACACCAAGGAATGTGTCGCGTTTCCTAAACGCCAGTCGCCGCTGTCGGCATCAACAAAGGTCGCCGGGCTGATGCGCGCGGGGGCCAAGGATGTGCTGCTGGCGATCTCGATCAACCCCTATGCGCGGCACAGCCTGGAACTGGCCCAGCTCGCGCGGGAAAAGGGCATGGGCGTCGTCGCCATCACCGGCTCTGATGCTGTGACCGCCCCCCGACGGCCTCTGTGTGCCAAGGTGGGTCTGCAATGATCCACAAAGGAGAGCGGTCATGTCTGAGATTATCACGGTCGGACTCGATTTGGCGAAGAATGTGTTTCAGGTTCACGGGGCCGACGCTGCGGGCCGGGCGGTGCTGCGCAAGAAGCTGAGAAGAGACCAGGTGCTGGCATTCTTCGGACAGCTTCCGGCCTGCGTTGTCGCGATGGAAGCCTGTGGCGGCGCCCATTTCTGGGGGCGTGAGATCGGGAAGATCGGGCATGAGGTGCGGCTGATCCCACCCGCCTACGTGAAGCCATTCGTGAAGCGCCAGAAGAATGACATGGCCGATGCCGAAGCAATCTGCGAGGCGGCGCAGCGCCCGACGATGCGCTTCGTGCCGGTGAAGAGCGAGGAGACCCAGGGCGCTGCAATGGTCTTTCGCATCCGCGAGTTGCTGATCCGGCAGAGAACCCAGGCCATCAATGCCCTGCGCGGGCATTTGGGCGAGTTCGGAAAGATCGTGCCGCAGGGCGCGGCTAACGTGTCGAAGCTGATTGCCATTGTGGAAGATCCGGAAGGCGGTCTGCCTGCCGATGCCATCCCCACGCTCAAGGTGCTGGTCGCGACCCTCGCCCATCTCGAGGCGGAGATCAGCAAGCTCGATACCGAGATCGCCCGGTGTGCCCAGGACAATGAGGTGGCGCGGCGGCTGATGACAGTCCCGGGGATAGGTCCTCTGATTGCCACGGCCATCGCAGTCCTGGCTCCGCCCCCCGAGACGTTCCGCAAGGCGCGCGATTTTGCGGCTTGGCTCGGCCTCACACCCCGTCAGCATTCCACAGGCGGCAAGCAGCGCCTTGGGGCCACGACAAGGATGGGCGAACGGTCTTTGCGGGGTCGTGTCGCGAAGGCTGTGGAAATTCCCTGGCGGCTTGCTCCGGGCATGTGAAGTTGGCGCGGGTTAGGCCGCGAGGTCAATGGACATCGGCACGAGA
>NZ_JBGOSN010000139.1:0-1399 GCF_046335115.1 Paracoccus sp. P2
CGGGGTCGTGTCGCGAAGGCTGTGGAAATTCCCTGGCGGCTTGCTCCGGGCATGTGAAGTTGGCGCGGGTTAGGCCGCGAGGTCAATGGACATCGGCACGAGAGGGTGAGACAGGGTCTCCCAGCCGTCGACCTTCCGCATCTGGATCTGCCCTGACGCCAAGAGCGCCCAGAGCAGCATCGGCACGGTTTCGGCGCAGGGCAGCACGGTCTGGGTCTTGATGCGGCGGCGGAACTCCTCGTTCAGGCGCTCGATGGCATTGGTGGTCCTTGCCGATTTCCATTGCGAGGGATCAAGGCGGGTGAAGCTGAAGAGCCGGTCGCCTGCTTCCTCAAGGCTATCGGCCACCGCCCGGCACTTGAGCTTCCACTTGCGGAGGAAGGCCTTGCGGCGCTTCTCGATCTCGGCGGCGGTATCGGCGTAGATCATGTCGCGGTAATCCTCGCTCAGTTCGTCATGCAAGCGCTTGGGCGCGTGGCCGAGCAGGTTTCGGTGCTTGTGAACGGTGCAGCGTTGAATGGGCAGTTCCTCGCCCCAGAGTGCCACAAGCGCGGCTTCGAGGCCCGGAGCGCCGTCAACGATCACCAACTCCGGCCGCCTCAGGCCCCGCGCATCCAGATCGGTGAGGAACTGGCACCAGGCAGCCGTGCTTTCGCCGCCCATATTCTTGATCGAGATCAGCACCTTTTGCCCGTCTCGACGGACGCCGATCGCGGCCAGGACCGAGATGTTGGTGGCCTTGCGGTCCAGCCGGGTCTTGATGACGGTGCCATCGAGAATGAGCCGGACGATGTCCTCCTCGGCCAGGTCACGCATCGACCAGGCGTCCCAATCCACCTTCACCTTGCGCCAGGCCCGGCTGACCACGTCCTTGCTCACTGCTCCCTCGAACAGACCAAACAGCGCCCGCTTGACCCGACGCGTATTCGTCCCGGCCAGGTAGACCGCCGCGATCAGGGCTTCGGCCTTTTTCGTCAGACGCTGGTAGCGCGGCAATGCCTGCGAGCGCCATTCGGTGACTTTGCCCGCCTCGCCCTCGATCCGGGCGCGCGGCACCCGCACCGTCTCGGTGCCGAATGTGCCGGTCAGCTGTCGGTCCCGATGCCCGTGGCGGTAGCCCTTCTTGGCCTTGTCGTCGCCGCGGCCGTAGCGCAGGCGGCCGAGAAACTCGGCCAGTTCTTCCTCGAACAAAGCCTCGATCGTCGCGCGCACATTCGCCCGCAGACGGTCTTCGATTGGATCATATCCCCTTGCGTCGGGCAGTAGCGAAAAGGACGGGGTGTCGGTATTCTGCTTCATGGCGTGATCTCCCTGGCGGTTGCCGCCGCCGGTTGGCTGGGTGTGAGTTCACCCGGAGATTACGCCGCCAGCCAATTTCCACCAGTTCCGAGACACGACC
>NZ_JBGOSN010000140.1:0-1390 GCF_046335115.1 Paracoccus sp. P2
TCAGGCCGGACGTGTGTGGACGCCCCCTTGGATGCAAGCGGAATCTTGGGCACGGTCGGGCATGTGATCAGGTGCGGTCGTGTGTCCGGCCTCGAAGATACGGCCTGTCATTCGCCGCGGGCCTGTATGGAGATATGCAGGTCGGGACCAGTTCGCTTACCCGCGCTCGATGGCGCTCCGTCCGGAATGCTGGTTCGCCCGACCCGGTCTCTTGACCGTCTGCCCTTACGTTCCCTCGCCCCCTCTCACATCCGGCGACAATCCGACGACACCGGCCTATGCGGCCGCCATCGCCGGATCCCTGTAATCCTCGCACCTGCGCAGCAGCGCCCAAGCTGTGCGCGCCATACGGTTGGCCAGTGCGACTGCGACCAACATCTTCGGCTTGCGCGCCATCATGCGACCGAGCCATGTGCCTTCAGGCGCGCCCTTCCGTGCGGCCCATCGCACCACGGCGACCGCACCGACGATCAGCAGCCTCCGGATGTCGCGCTGGCCCATCTTCGAGGTGCGGCCCAGTCGGTCCTTGCCGCCGCTCGAATGTTGTCGCGGCGTGAGGCCGACCCAGGCGGCGAAGTCCCGGCCCTTCGAGAAGGTCTCCATCGGTGGCGCGAAAGTCGTGATCGCCGCCGCCGTCACCGCTCCCACTCCCGGGATCGTCGTCAGCCGCCGCGCCGTGTCGTCGGTGGCCACGCGCCTGCGCAACTCGGCATCAAGGCCCGCGATCTTCTCGGCCAGCCCGGCAATCTGATCCAGCAGAAGGCGAGCCAGGTCACGCACCGCCTCGGGCAGCAGGCCATCCTCCCCTTCGATGATGACCGCGAGGCGCCCGACATGCGCGGGGCCGGTGGGCGCCACGATGCCCTGTTCAGCCAGATGTGCCCGCAGCGCGTTGATCGTCTGCGTGCGTTGGCGAACCAGAAGATCGCGGGTTCGATAGGCCATCGCCGCCGCCTGCTGGGCTTCGCTCTTCACGGCGACAAACCGCATGGTCGGGCGCGACGCAGCTTCCGCAATCGCCTCGGCATCGGCCATATCGTTCTTCTGGCGCTTCACGAACGGCTTCACATAGGCGGGTGGGATCAGCCGAACCTCGTGGCCAAGATCGCCGATCGCCCGGCCCCAATGATGCGCACTGGCACAGGCTTCCATCGCCACCACGCAAGGCGGCTGCGCTGCCATGAACTTCAGCAGTTGCGCGCGCGACAGCTTGCGGCGAAAGACGACCGATCCATCGGCCCCCGCACCGTGCGCCTGAAACACGTTCTTGGCCAAATCCAGGCCGATGATGCTAACCTCTCCCATGGACGCTCCCCTCCGTAGCGGTGCTTCAACACCCGCCACCTTGGCACATCGATGCCGCCGGGGGGCGTCCACCCCATCGCTTACA
>NZ_JBGOSN010000141.1:0-1379 GCF_046335115.1 Paracoccus sp. P2
ATGGCAAAGGCAAAGTTTGAACGGACGAAACCGCACGTCAACATCGGGACGATCGGTCACGTTGACCACGGCAAGACGACGCTGACGGCTGCGATCACCAAGTATTTCGGTGAATTCAAGGCCTATGACCAGATCGACGGCGCTCCCGAGGAGCGTGCGCGTGGCATCACGATCTCGACCGCGCATGTGGAATACGAATCGGAGAACCGGCACTACGCCCACGTGGACTGCCCCGGCCACGCGGACTACGTGAAGAACATGATCACGGGCGCCGCGCAGATGGACGGCGCGATCCTGGTGGTGAACGCGGCGGACGGCCCGATGCCGCAGACGCGCGAGCACATCCTGCTGGGCCGTCAGGTCGGCATCCCCTACATGGTCGTCTACCTGAACAAGGTCGACCAGGTGGACGATCCGGAACTGCTGGAACTGGTCGAGATGGAAGTGCGCGAGCTGCTGTCCTCCTACGACTATCCCGGCGACGACATCCCGATCATCAAGGGTTCGGCGCTGGCGGCGCTGGAAGGCCGCGACAAGGAGATCGGCGAGGATTCGATCCGCGCGCTGATCGCGGCGGTGGACGAATACATCCCGACGCCCGAGCGTGCGGTTGACCTGCCGTTCCTGATGCCGATCGAGGACGTGTTCTCGATCTCGGGCCGCGGCACGGTTGTGACCGGCCGTGTCGAGCGCGGCGCGGTGAACGTGGGCGACGAGCTCGAGATCGTCGGCATCCGCCCGACGAAGAAGACGACCTGCACCGGTGTCGAGATGTTCCGCAAGCTGCTGGACCGCGGGGAAGCCGGCGACAACATCGGCGCGCTGCTGCGCGGCATCGAGCGCGACGGCGTCGAGCGCGGCCAGGTTCTGGCCAAGCCCGGCTCGGTGACGCCGCATACCGAGTTCGAGGCCGAGGCCTATATCCTGACCAAGGAAGAGGGTGGCCGGCACACGCCGTTCTTCGCGAACTACCGTCCGCAGTTCTACTTCCGCACGACGGACGTGACCGGGACGGTGAAGCTTCCCGAGGGCACCGAGATGGTGATGCCGGGCGACAACCTGAAGTTCACGGTGGAGCTGATCGCGCCGATCGCGATGGAGGAGAAGCTGCGCTTCGCCATCCGCGAGGGCGGCCGCACGGTCGGCGCCGGCGTGGTGTCGAAGATCCTGAAGTGATCTGGCGGGGGCGGCGGCCCTGCGCCGCTGCCCCGCCCGGGATCATCGGGTGATCCCGCGAGGGATATCGCGATGAGGGGCCGCTCCGCAGGGGGCGGCCTTTCTGCTTGCCGCGGCGCGGCAGCCGGGGCGCTGCCCCGGACCCCGGGATATTTCGGCAAGAAAGAAGCAAGGCAAAGCGGACGCGCGGGAGAGGGGCCGGA
>NZ_JBGOSN010000142.1:0-1374 GCF_046335115.1 Paracoccus sp. P2
CGAGTTCCGCCGCCGCGCTTTTCCCAGCAAACGCAGGCCAAGAAGCAAAAGAATCGCCCCAAAAATCGCCAGCGGCCACGATCCCCAAACCTTCAGCGCCCACCCTTACCGCGAGTCTGAGTCTGAGAGCGCCAGTTCGTGCATCAACGGCGGACTGCCGGCCGTTCTATGGCCGAGGAGGGCGTTCCCATCGAGGAGATTGCGAAATACCTGGACCACTCGAACTCCAACATCACGCGGGCGACCTATGCCCGGTTCAACCCGCAGTATCTGCGGAAAGCGACCGATACTCTTGAGATGCGAACTGTCGTTTCGGTTCGACAAACCAAAAGGCGCGCCCTGTAATCTTTTGTAATCACTTGAAATTTATGGCAACCCCGACAGGACTTGAACCTGTAACCTGCCCCTTAGGAGAGAGTGTCTCATATCCTAATTCTCCTTTTTCTTTACAGTTAGTTAGCGCATTCAGAAGTCGTGGTATGTACCGGCTTTGTACGAAACCGCGCCCGAATCTGCCCTTCGTCAACCTCGGCGTGAGCATAAATGCGCATCGGCAGATTTGCATCAGCCCATCGCCCTGCCTCGGCCGCAGTGACCGGATCAACCTGCTGACGCACGACCAGTTCGGTGTAAAAGCCGTGACGACCCGCGGCATGAGCTGACAGATAGGGGATTCCGGCACGCCTGCAGATCGTGCGCCAGCGATTGTTGTAGCCTGTGGAGCTACCGTAACCGAAAACACGCGGGTCCAGCAAAGCTCCGGTGCGGCGATTGCGTGGCCGCTTCGGCTTCAGCGCCTCGATTTCAGCCATCATTTCCGGCGACACGGTGACCCAAGCCTCTGGATGCCCCTTCTGCGCCTTCAAGCGCACCTTGCACTCGTCCGGTCGCAAGTCAATGGGCCGAATTGATACGGCCTGATCGATCCGCGCTGCGGTCTCAAACATGAAGCGAACCAGGGCCGCGTTATAGGGATCGGCCGCGTTGCAGAAAGCGTCAATCCATTTCCGATTCGATGGCTTTCGCTTTATTCGGCTATGACGATTACGCTTTTGGTCTTGGGCAATTCGCTCGAATTGATCGTATGGCTTAACACGCAAGAGCGGGGTGCCAATCAACTCATGCGCGTTGTTAATAGCGGCACGAGCGGGCGTGACGATTTCCCGCCACCAAGTGTCCGTCGAGACATTCGGCCGAAGCTTGGGTCCAAGGTTCTTGAGAAGTTTTCCAGTAATATCGGAGATAAGCATATCGCCGATTTCATCTAGCAACAGGATGCATTGATTTTCAGTGTGCTACGTGATTCACGGCTCGGAAAACGGAGCGGTGACATGAGCGACCTGTACTGGCTGACCGACGAGCAGATGACCAAGC
>NZ_JBGOSN010000143.1:0-1370 GCF_046335115.1 Paracoccus sp. P2
CAAGGACTGGCGGCGCGTGGCAACCCGATACGACAGATGCCCGAAGGTCTTCCTCTCGGCCATCGCGCTCGCGGCAACCGTCATTTATTGGTTATGAATCCTGTTGCTAGCAACTGTATCTCTCAGGCCGTCGCGGCGGTCCATTTCTGACGGCTCTTGCACAGGGCGTTCGCGACGATAACGAGCTTCCTGGCAACGGCGGTGATGACGACCTTGTGCGGTTTTCCAGCCTTGCGGAGGCGATCTGCGAAGGATTTCAGGCTTGGGTTGTGATGTGCCGCCACCAATGCCGCCTGGAACATCACGTGCCGCAGAGCCCGGCGACCTCCAGCGATGGCCCGTTTCCCGCGAAGGGTTCCGCTGTCGTGCGCGACCGGAGCCAATCCAGTGAGTGCCGCAGCCTCTTCGCCGGTGATGGTGCCGATCTCGGGCATTTCTGCGATTAGCATTGCGCTGACAACCGGGCCGATCCCCGGGATGGAACGAAGGACGACGGCGGTTTCCGAAAGGCGATCGTCACTGGCGATGGCCTGGGTGATCCGGTCTTCCAGTTCCTTGATCAGGCTGTCGATCCGTTGCTTCATCTCGGTGTCGATGTCCTCGAACATTGCGGCGGTGCCCAGTTTCTGATGCGCGCGGATTTGCGCCAGAAGCCGTTTGCGCATCTCGACAAGCTGCGCTCTTTTTGACGTCAGGGCTCTGAGAAAACGTAGCTTTTCTGTGGGAAGACTGCGGCCTGCTTCGGGCCGGAATGCAAAAAAGCGGGCGATGAGTGCGGCATCGATCCGGTCGGTCTTGGCGCGTGTGCCACGGCTTTGCGCAAACGCCTTCACCTGAGCAGGGGGCACCTGGCGGGCTGCAACGCCTTCCGTCTCCAGAAGCGCCCACAACTGCCATTCCTGACCGCCAGTCGATTCAAAGCAGACAACGGCATCCCGGTCTTGGGCAAGATCCGCTACGGCAGCATGACCTGCCGGAGTGTTTGGCACTCTGCAGCAGTGTCCATCCGGGAGGCAATGAACGTCAAGCCAATCGCGGCTGACATCTATGCCGATAACGCGGCCATGTGATAGGTTGTCCATGCTCTCTTCCTTCTGGTGCGCGGTCCTAAAAGGCCGCAATCAACTGTTCGAGACGATGAAGAGAGGCGGTGCCGACAGGCTAAGAAACGTGGTCATGCCACAAGGGTCAGACGTCGCGCACCACCCCGCCATCGGCCCTGGCCGGGGCCGGTGACGGGCCCAGTTTAGCAAAGCCCAGATACAGAAGGGTCAGGACCCATTGATTTCTGCGAGGCTGCGTGATTCACGGTTCGAAAAACGAGCGGTGAACATGTCTGATCTCTTCTGGTTGACCGACGCCCAGATGGC
>NZ_JBGOSN010000144.1:0-1308 GCF_046335115.1 Paracoccus sp. P2
GCTGACTTGCCCGTTGTTGCATCCGGGGGATGTCGGGATGAGAGCGCAACGAGTTTCGTTTGCGGGGCGAAGGCTGACTTGCCCGGTGAGCGTACCCTTCAAGACGACGATCCCGTCGCCCGGCGTGAATTCCTCCAGGGTCAGTGTCAGGCTGTCCTGATCGCCAGTCCAGTTCCGCCCCATGTCGCGCGCGAAGGTGATCGTCAGCGCCATTTCGCCGGGCGCGGGCAATTCGCCATTGATCGTCAGTTCCAGATTGACCGGCCCCTGATCGCCCTCCATCTGCGCGGCAAGCAAGGAAGCATCGGCATAGTTGCCGATGATCGTCGCGCCGGACAATTCGGGGGCAACAGTCAGCTCCAGCGGCTGATCGCCAAAACTGCCGGTAACCAGCCCTCCAGGCTCATCAGCCAGCACCGGCAGCGCCAGCAGACAGGCCAGAACAGCTATGCCCGCCCTTCGCATGGTCGAGAAGATGGTCAAGAGTAGATCCTCCTGCTGTTTGATTCCGAGTTTAGTTCTGCTCAAGACTGGCCGCCCCGTTCGTTTGAACGGGGAACATGCAGCCTCTTGTGATAGAGTTCAGGCTGGAACCGGGCTTTTANAGAGTAGATCCTCCTGCTGTTTGATTCCGAGTTTAGTTCTGCTCAAGACTGGCCGCCCCGTTCGTTTGAACGGGGAACATGCAGCCTCTTGTGATAGAGTTCAGGCTGGAACCGGGCTTTTATTTTGGATTGTGGCGATGAGATTGCGGTACACCGCTCAAACCGCGTTGATGACGGCACTTTTGTTCATGGCCGTTCCAGTGGCCGCCGAGGACGTCCTGCTGACCCTGACCGGCGCGGTCACGGACGGCAGGGTGGAGATGACGCGCGCGGATTTCGATACGATGGACTGGCATGAGTTTTCGACATCGACCAGCGTCACAGATGGCAGGCCGGAGTTCCGCGGTGTGCTGATGCGAGACATCCTCGCCCATGCCGGGGCCGAGGGAAGTAGTGTGCGTGCGACAGCGTTGAACGACTATGTCGTCGATATCCCTGTCGAGGATTTTCACCGGTTTGATGTTCTGGCCGCGCTTTACATGGATGACGTGCCTCTGACCCCGCGTGACAAGGGTCCAGTTTGGATCGTCTATCCGCGCGACAATCACGGCGTTCTGGCCGATATACGGTATGACATGCGATGGGTCTGGCAGCTTGTCTCGCTGCATGTGCAATGACCGGCACAGGCGGGCGGGCCCGCTATCTGTGGCTTGGTGGGCTGGTGGCGATCTGCCTGGGCCTGTTGGCGCTGGCTGCGTGGCAG
>NZ_JBGOSN010000145.1:0-1295 GCF_046335115.1 Paracoccus sp. P2
ACGCGCCAGCTATCTGGTAAGCGCGCGCGCCATGGCGCCGGTCACCGCCGCGTGGCCGGATTTTACTCCGCCGCGTGGCCGGATATTGCACCGCCGTTGACACGCGCTTCAATCAGCGAGCCAGAAGCCCGAAGGGTGCCATCGGACTGGCACAATTGATGCCTGGGACAGCCTCGCTTCTTGGGGTCGATCCGTCCGATCCGATGCAAAACTTGGACGGCGGCGCGCGCTATCTCCTTACGCAGCTTCAGAATTTTCGGAGTCCGACTCTGGCGCTGGCAGCATACAACGCCGGCCCGGCGGCGGTTCGGAAATATGGCGGCGTCCCTCCCTATCGGGAAACCCGCGATTACGTGGTCAGGATTCTGTCCCGCCACGAACAGCTAATGGCACGAAATTGAAAGGGAATTTGCCATGACGAAACCAAATCACATGCAGATGGCGCTGTTCGTCGTCCTGCTAGTCTGGGCTGCGATGTTTGCGACCGATGTGCTAGCCCAGGCCACCGCGGGCGGGGTGCAGTTCTCGAAGATCGACACGCTCGGCAACAGCTTCATCACCTGGATCAAGGGCAACCCGACGACGATCTTCTTCACATTGGCGCTGGTCATTACCGGCTTTCTGGCTGCCTTCAACCGGATCAGCTGGATGTGGGTCGGAATGATCTGTCTTGGTGCTTTCTTTGCCTTCGGCGCCACGAACATCGTCACCCAACTCAAGTCGATCTTCACCTGATGGCCGAGCGTACTCCGGTCATCCTCGGACTGTCGAGGCAGGCCAAGATGTATGGCCTGCCGATGCCCTACTTCCTGGCGGTCGGCGGCCTGACGATGTTGCCGTTCATCTGGGTAAAATGGCTGCCTTGGCTGCTGACTGCACCGCTCTGGTACGGCCTCGCCAAGATCGTGACGATTATCAACCCCAATGGTCATCGGGTTGTGGCCGTGATCTGGACCAAAACACGGCCTGTCATTTCTCTCAACAAAAAGAAGAGATTCCGCCGCTATGTTTAGCCCCCGTGATTTGAGCGAAGTCAGCGAGCGTGCCCGCGCAATCCTTCCGGCCGATCTCAATCTGTATCGGCACATGCCTTATGCGATCGAGGTTGACGATGAGGTCGTGCGGACCCGAGAGAACGGTCTGCTGATCGCGCTCGAAATCACGGGCATTGACGGTCTCACCAGCTCGGACAGTGTCAACGGCGGTGCAATATCCGGCCACGCGGCGGAGTAAAATCCGGCCACGCGGCGGTGACCGGCGCCATGGCGCGCGCGCTTACCAGATAGCTGGCGCGT
>NZ_JBGOSN010000146.1:0-1293 GCF_046335115.1 Paracoccus sp. P2
GGGCACCTCTAAAAATTGCCCTGACCTTGGCGCTGCGATATCGTGACATGGTGAACCGGCATATAGGGGATGCAGCGATGACGCAGATGGGTTTCTTTGATCTTTCGGACCGTTATGCGAGCCTGGACGCCAAGAAGGATCCGCTGGTCGAGATTGATGCCGTCGTGCCATGGGAGGAATTCCGTCCGGCTCTTGAGCGGGTTTGGCGCAAGCCGGATGCTGACCGCAAATCCCGTGCCGGGCGCAAGCCGATGGACGCGGTGGTGATGTTCAAGGCGCTGGTCCTGAGCGCACTTTACAACCTTTCCGACGATCAGATCGAATATCAGGTCCGTGACCGGCTATCCTTCATGCGGTTCCTTGGGCTGGGGCTCGGGGATCGGGTGCCTGATGCCAAGACGGTGTGGCTGTATCGCGACGCGCTGGCGCAGGCGGGCAAGGTGGAGGAACTATTCGGGCTGTTCGACGGTCATCTCAATCGGCAGGGCTATATCGCCCGTGGCGGGCAGATCCTGGATGCTTCCATCGTGCCGGTGCCGCGCAATCACAACACGCGCGAGGAAAACGCAACGATCAAGAAGGGCGAGGTGCCCGAGGATTGGGCAGACAAGCCCGCCAAGCGATGCCAGAAAGACCTGAACGCGCGCTGGACAAAGAAGCACGGCAAAAGCCACTACGGCTATAAGAACCACGTGAATGTGGACCGAATGCACAAGCTGGTGCGGCGCTACCACGTCAGTGACGCCGCTGTGCATGACAGTCAGGCAGTGGATCACCTGCTGATGCGGGGCAATACCGGGTCTGGCGTATGGGCGGATGCGGCCTACCGGTCCGAGGAAATGGAAGCAAAGCTGCGCGCTCGAAATCTGAAAAGCCACATCCACCGGAAGGGCAAGCGGAGCAAGCCGCTGACCAAACAGGCCAAGGGCAGCAACCGCACCAAATCCACCGTACGGGTTCGGGTCGAACACATCTTCGGTGCCCAGGCCAACGACATGGGCGGCACCCTGGTGCGTACCATCGGGCTGGTTCGGGCCAAAGCAAAGATCGGGATGAAGAACCTTGCCTACAACATGCGCCGCCTCTGCCAGCTGCGCCGCCTCAACCCAAATCCGGCGTAGAAACCGGTCGGCCAAGGACGCAGATCATGCTGCGCATCACGAAAAACGACCCTGAAATCAGCCGCGCATCATCAGACCCGACGCAACAACCCGTCAGCTGACGGCCTTCGAGGCGCTTCAGGTTGCGCCAACTGCTCCGTGGTCGAGAGAGCGGTCAAAAATCGAGATGCCC
>NZ_JBGOSN010000147.1:0-1274 GCF_046335115.1 Paracoccus sp. P2
CTTGAACTCGGCCGTAAACCGTCTGCGTGTCTTCATGCTGGATCGTCCTTTTCATCGGTCGATCCACCTTATGCCCCTGTCTCAGAAACCGGCACCACCTCAGTCACGGAACTTGCAGCCCGCGCGGCCTCTGCAAGCGCGCTCACACCACCAAGACCCCGCAAAGCCCCTTGCAAGGCGCGTCCACCCACGGACAGTTGTGCTGTCCTGTCAACGATCCTGCGCACAGGCTCCGACTGATCATCGTTGCCAGCGTTCACTTTGCCAACCTGCGAAATGTCGACGCCCTTGGGCTTTTCATCATCGCCTGACACTGCCTACACCTCGCTCGATCAGTAAGTTCCCCTACTTTATGTAGTATCAGGCATTGCATTTTCCAGATGCAGCGAGTGTCGCGCTTCACTCCGGCGCTTGGTTGCAGCGTTCCGGCCCGCGCCACTCTGCGTAGGGGGTTTATCCTGATCGGTTTGGCGCGTAGCGCGCGGGCATCGGCCAGCTTCACATCCGGGTATGCCCCGAATGACAGCACCTTTTCCTTGCCTTCGAACCTATAGCGCATTCGCCACAGCCTGCCGCCCGATGGCGAGACGAACAAGAGAAGCCCGCCGCCATCCGGTAATTTCCGCGGTTTTCCAGAGGGATCGGGCTTCGCGCCACGACAGGCTGCATCGGTCAAGGGCATCTGAATCGGTCCTGCGGGTGACTGTGGGTATCGGTAGTTCCGAGAATACCCGCATTCGATACCCACACAAGTTGGGTGGCTACAGTCCATCTTCCCGCAGAAGATGGCCTACAGTCTATTTTCTCAATGAAATCAATGACCACTTCTGGCGAAGGTCACGGGAAATCTAGCGAAAAGTGGGGAATGGAGGCGGGTACCGGAATCGAACCGGTCTTCACGGATTTGCAATCCGCTGCGTAACCTCTCCGCCAACCCGCCGGAGCCTTGCGTTTGCTAGGGTTTTCGGTTGATGGGGTCAAGGGGGTTATCACTCCGGCTATCACTTTCTTGTTCTGGTCCTGTTCCGTTCCACGGTCAGGATCGCTTGGCGCAGACCTGTCTCGCCCGGATGATCTGCCGGGCATAGGTCCAGACGCGTCGGCGACGGAGACCTTGCCGGGCACCACCCAGTTTCGATCCACGCCCCCGCGAAGGGGGCGCCTAGGTAGTGCCTTCATTTAAGGATTCCCATACTGTCTGAGTTCTGTTTCAAGATCGAAAACGGAGGCGATCTTGAGCAGGCGGACGCTGACAGACGAGCAATGGGAACGGA
>NZ_JBGOSN010000148.1:0-1253 GCF_046335115.1 Paracoccus sp. P2
TCGATGATCGTGACGCCAGGCAGTATGGTTCGGGTCGCCCGGCACTGCTCGACAAAGCGCCGTGCCAGATCGTCATTGGAACGGGCACCCTCGGCCGCATCCTGCAGCCAGCCCTTCAGGTCGCGCGCCCCTCTCCCAGAAAACATCCTGTAGCCATACTGCTCTCTGAGCGTCGCCAGATGTTCATGGCGGGTCTCTTCACGGGTCGCGTAACCGGCCAGATCATCAGGCTTCAGGCCAACCTGCGCGGCCAGAAAGCGCGTAACTGCCAAGGGAATGACTTCACCGGGTGTCAGCAGACGACCGGGATATCGCAAGGCGCACAGTTGCAGAGCAAAGCCGAAACGGTTGTGTGGACGGCGTCGGGCGCGGATGATTTCCAGGTCATCGTCCGACAGCGTGTAATGATGCAGCATCTCGGCCTCAACGGTCGGCAGATCGAACAATGCTGCGCGCTGCCGGTCGGTCAGAACTGTGCGATGTGCCATATATCTTTTTCTTTCCGCGAATAGTTTGTGATATTCTGTTTAAGATATGGGATAAGGAACAGGGTTGATGCCGAAAAGCACCGGCCGCACGAAAGCACCTCAAACGAACGTTTGTGAAACATGTTGATCGGCTACGCACGCATCTCCAAGGCTGACGGGTCGCAGTCTCTGGATCTCCAGCGCGACGCCCTGATCGCCGCAGGAGTGCCCGCGGAACGCATTTACGAAGATCAGGCATCCGGCGCACGCGATGATCGCCCAGGACTGGAGGCCTGCCTGCGGTCATTGCGGGAAGGGGATGTTCTCGTGGTCTGGAAGCTGGACAGGCTCGGGCGCACGCTGACCCACTTGGTCAACACCGTGCGCGACCTGTCGGATCGCGGCATCGGCTTGCGCGTGCTGACTGGTCAAGGCGCTGAAATCGACACCACCACCTCGGCCGGTCGCATGATCTTCGGCATCTTCGCGACCCTGGCGGAGTTCGAGCGCGACCTGATCCGGGAACGCACCATGGCAGGTCTCGCAGCCGCCCGGGCGCGCGGTCGAAAAGGCGGGCGAAAGTTCGCACTGACCAAGGCTCAGGTCCGCCTGGCCCAAGCGGCCATGTCAAACAGGGACACCTCAGTCGCCGCCCTCGCGGCCGAGCTGGGCGTCAAACCGGTGACCCTCTATCGCTACGTCGATGCCAACGGAAACCTCAGGGACCACGGAAGGCGCGTTTTATCGGCTTAGCGTAGGATTTAGCACCGTCCGGCAGCAGACCCC
>NZ_JBGOSN010000149.1:0-1234 GCF_046335115.1 Paracoccus sp. P2
AAACGAAGATGCACTGTGTGAAACTGCTGGGGCAGCGCCTCATGGCGCGGGACTTCGACCGACAGGTCGCGGAGCTTCAGGTCCGTATCGCCGTTCTGAACGGCTACACCGCGCTCGGCATCCCTGTCACAGAGCCCGTGGGATAAGTCTGTCCGGGGAAAGGGGAACCCCGGCCATCAGCCGATTTGTGCAACAGAGCCGGTGTTCAGATGCCGTGACAAGGCTGCGATCTCGGCAAGCTGACGCTGCGCGGCAGCCACCCCGTCACGGGCAGCTCCGGCAAGGGACAGAATGTCGCGTAACATCTCGGCACCTTTCCCGACGCAATCCTTTGATATCGATCCAGAACGAACAAGCTCTTGAAAATCGGTTATTCTTTCAAGGGCCGACTCGGCCTTGAACGCGAGAAGATCCTCTCTCGCCTGCTCCAGAAGATATAGCGATTTTGTCATCCGGCCACCCCGTTTCGCCTTTGGAATCCCAGATCGATCCTCCTGGCGATCGCTTCGGAATAGGTTTCGTTCAGCAGCCCTGCAAATTGCGATTCGCCGATGCCGCCTCCGAATTCACCCCTCGCCTGCCCTAGTCCGGCGTATTTTAACATTTCCGCAAGAAATGCCTGCTCGAGGCCGTCTATCACGCCCTGCCTCGATCCGGTTGTCATGCGGGCCGTCCCTGCCGCCAGAACCTTCTCCATGGCACTCTCCTTTCTGAGTAAAATTTTTGACAACTGCTGACTTTAGCCGGTACAAGTAAATATTTGGTAATCTTGCCCTGCCAATGTGACAGCAACTTGATCCACGCAGAGGAGATCCGGGTGGAGGTAGAATTTACGTGTCGCCAGACGGGTACAGCTTCGATTGACGGACGCAATAGCAGCGTTACTTGCCCTGGCGATTGCAGATCTGGCGCTTTTTCCATGTTTTTTGATGATCAGCCGCAGGTTGACACCTCCGCGTGCCAAGCCGATTCGATCCACCATCCCGTCACATTTGAAAATCAGGATGCCGACGCTGATGATGTGGAAGAAGCCGATAATCCGGCTTCAGTCTTGCTGATCGACCGAGGCCTTGCCGCCGATTACAAACCCCTTGACGGTTCGGAGCATGCTGCATCCGCCGATAAAGGACAAGGGCTTTGTTGCGCAAAAGGTGCTTTGGGTATAGTTCCCCTTTCCTTGGACAGACTTATCCTGCGGCCATTGTCGTGGGCGTGCCGAGAGCCGTGTAACGGT
>NZ_JBGOSN010000150.1:0-1228 GCF_046335115.1 Paracoccus sp. P2
TCGGGGTGGGCTGACGACCAAGATCCATGCTGCGGTGGACGCGCCTGGCCTCCCGGTCCGGTTCGCGATCACGCCGGGCCATTGGGCCGACAGCCCGCAGGCCGAGGGGCTGATCCGCGGCCTTGCGGGCGTCGGCCATGTCATCGCCGACGCCGGATACGACACCGAGGCGTTGCGCCGCTTCATCGCCGGCGACCTGCGCGCCACCGCACAGATCAAGCGCAACCGAAGCCGCGCCGGAAGCCGACCGCNGGGCGTCGGCCATGTCATCGCCGACGCCGGATACGACACCGAGGCGTTGCGCCGCTTCATCGCCGGCGACCTGCGCGCCACCGCACAGATCAAGCGCAACCGAAGCCGCGCCGGAAGCCGACCGCTGGATCGGACGCTCTCCGGGGAACGCCACCTTGTGGAGTGCTTCTTCAACCGCCTCAAACGATTCCGCCGGATCGCGCTCCGATGCGAGAAAACCGTCGCCTCCTTAAAGGCATTCGTCGACCTCGCCTGCGCAATGGCAGCGATCGCCTAAATGAAGACACCGCCTAGGCCGGGGCGAAGATGTTCTTGCCATCATCGATGTTTCGATCCACGCCCCCGCGAAGGGGGCGACCGTCATAAGCACCGCAGTATCCTTGCGGACCGATTGCGGGTTTCGATCCACGCCCCCGCGAAGGGGGCGACTCATGGGCAACTGGTTCTGACCCGGCCCTAGCGCAGTTTCGATCCACGCCCCCGCGAAGGGGGCGACCCGTCACCGGGCACAAGACGCTCACGATGGTCCAGTTTCGATCCACGCCCCCGCGAAGGGGGCGACATGTTCCGGGGGTGTGGGACGCGCCCGAAAGGCTGTTTCGATCCACGCCCCCGCGAAGGGGGCGACATGACAGACTCCATGGGACGCCTGGCATCATAGCAGTTTCGATCCACGCCCCCGCGAAGGGGGCGACAGCAGCCGCGCCGGTATTTGCGGCCGCAGAAACGTTTCGATCCACGCCCCCGCGAAGGGGGCGACGCGCGCATGTCCGAATGGGTCCAAAAGACATTCGAGTTTCGATCCACGCCCCCGCGAAGGGGGCGACATGTTCTCATGCGGCGAGATGGAATCAGCCTGGAGTTTCGATCCACGCCGGCTCTGTTGCACAAATCCTGTGAGGGATTCATCTTGTGAATCCAGTATGGTAGCTGGAGGGCATGAGCAGACCCACACCCCCCGCATACAAGACCAGGA
>NZ_JBGOSN010000151.1:0-1226 GCF_046335115.1 Paracoccus sp. P2
CCGTACCCGTCATCGCTGCAGAACCGGGGGGAGCGGCGTCAGGGACGATCGCAGGCGAAGAGATAGAACTGTCGGTCTGGACAGAGCAGTCCGACTTCACGTCCTCAAGCTTTTCAATCTATTTTCAAGCACCGGCACTGAGGGAGCGCGGCCTGGGCAGCTTGTCCCTCGGCGCAGAGTGGATTGGCGATCTCGATGGTGACTTCCTTTCCGCAGAAATCGATATCCCAATTCTCGATACCGATCCGTATCGCATTTACCGTGCGGACCTGGACGATGAACTCTCCCTGACAATTACGAGCGCCTCGCACCAAGGCGGTGTGCTGGCGATCGCGGGCCAGGTGGAAGGTGTTCTAACCAGTGTGGACCGGATTGCCCTTCGAAATCCTGATCCCGACGATACTCTCAGCGTTAGCCTGACGTTTGAAGCCGTATTGGGTGAGTTGCAGTGAGGACCGCGGCGCTTTCCCTAATTGCGATCTGCCTGTCNATACTCTCAGCGTTAGCCTGACGTTTGAAGCCGTATTGGGTGAGTTGCAGTGAGGACCGCGGCGCTTTCCCTAATTGCGATCTGCCTGTCGGCGCCTGTGCTGGCCGATCAGCCGGGTGGGGATATGACTGGGTTTCTGGAAGAGACGCCTGTTTCATGGCGGATCGACGCCGAGCGGTCAGAATACCATTTCGAGAGCGAAGGCATTGGCTCTCTGCGGATTCTTGCCGAACCGCAGGAGGTGCCATCGGGCATCGGTTCCGTTCGGTTGATGGTGATGGTGGCCGATGGGACCACAAGTCTTCTCGAACTGCGGCTCGAGGACGAAGACGGAAATCCCGCACTTGGACTGTCAAGCGAGGCCGGGGGGCAGGCAATGCTCGACATCGACCACAACAATGACGGTTCACTTCACTTCACCGGCATGATCGAGGCAGGCCTGATGGCCTACCCGATGTCAGACCGAACTGCCGGCGAACGACTAATGTTGGTTCTGGATGTGGATGGAGGCCGGATCACTGCTACCGGGCACTAGCGTTCTGCGGCAGGGAGGAAAAATCCAATGAGACCGGTCATCGTTATGACAGCCATTTTGTCTTGCGCCGCCGTTCCCGCGCTGGCGCAGCGCGCGGACGACATTTCGGACCTTTGCGGAACGTCCTCGCCGGCAACGTGGCAGGGGCTGCGGGAACACTTTGTGGGCGACTGGCGCGTTGATCACCTGTCCGGCTACGTC
>NZ_JBGOSN010000152.1:0-1172 GCF_046335115.1 Paracoccus sp. P2
GGTCATAGTCCGCATAGGCTCCGTCTTCGGCGTCGGCGGGGACAATTGTCACATAATCACGCGGAGCCAGTCCCTCACCTTCCCAGCTCACCGTAAACGCGGATCCAACCAAGGTTTGTGCCGGGCCGAATACCTGGGCGGCGGGCGGTTGCGACATGATGGGCGGGAAAATGGCGTGGACATTGCGCGCGCTGTCCAACGCCAAACTGGCCTCGGTCTGCGAGAAGTCGTCCTGCGCCGTCGAATGGACCGTCACGATATAGTCGCCGAACGGCAGGTCCGTGGTGAAGGGGTTCGCGGTGCCGGTCTGCACCATGTTGAACGAAGTATCCGATATCTCCCAGATCACCTCGCCGGACAGAAGCGGAAGCTCCAGTGGCGCTGCTGGCCGCTCCCAGACGGTCTCGTCGCCGATCTCCTCGCCTCCGAGATTTGCGGTGAAGGTGAAACTCCCTGAGGCAGGCGCGGCAGTGACCTCGCGCAAGGCCTCGTTGAGTTCCTGGGCATTGTCGGCAGTCAGGAAGCGGCCGCCGGTTTCCTCGGCGATGCATTGCATCTGCAACAGGGCGTCGGCTTCGCCCCGCACATCGAAGCCAATGACATGGGCGGTAAAATCTACGCCCGCTTCTTCCAAGGCGCGGGCGGCGGCGCAGGGATCAGGATTGCAGGTCTCGATCCCATCGGAAACCAGGATCACCGTCGCCGCCTGTTCGGTGTGGCGCAACGCCTGAGCCGCGGTGACGACGGCATCGGTCATCGGGGTCATGCCCCGCGGGTTCAACCCTTCAACGATGCCGGCGATCTCTGCCGCAGTGCCGGGCGCGGGTTCGACCAAGGTCTCGATATCCGCGCATTGCCCGCGCTCGCGATGGCCATAGGTGACGAAACCGAGATTCTGATCGGCGGGGAAATCCGACACAATGTCCCCGACGACATCGCGCGCGATGGTGATTTTGTTTATCCCATCGATCTGCCCCCACATCGACCCCGAGGCGTCCAAAACAAGGATCGTGCTGGGGCGCTCCTGGGCAAGTGCCGCCGGCGCAAGGGCGGATGTCAGGGCGATAAGCCCGGCGGTCACAAGAGATCTCATGCGGCTTCTCCATCGCGCGCTGTCCCGAAGCGGGCACCGGCGCGCTCTTTCAGCTTGCGGAAATGTGAGGACATCTGCT
>NZ_JBGOSN010000153.1:0-1172 GCF_046335115.1 Paracoccus sp. P2
GGTCATAGTCCGCATAGGCTCCGTCTTCGGCGTCGGCGGGGACAATTGTCACATAATCACGCGGAGCCAGTCCCTCACCTTCCCAGCTCACCGTAAACGCGGAGCCAACCAAGGTTTGTGCCGGGCCGAAGACCTGGGCGGCGGGCGGTTGCGACGTGATGGGCGGGAAAATGGCGTGGACATTGCGCGCGCTGTCCAACGCCAAACTGGCCTCGGTCTGCGAGAAGTCGTCCTGCGCCGTCGAATGGACCGTCACGATATAGTCGCCGAACGGCAGATCCGTGATGAAGGGGTTCGCGGTGCCGGTCTGCACCATGTTGAACGAAGTGTCCGATATCTCCCAGATCACCTCGCCGGACAGAAGCGGAAGCTCCAGTGGCGCTGCTGGCCGCTCCCAGACGGTCTCGTCGCCGCTCTCCTCGCCTCCAACATTTGCGGTGAAGGTGAAACTCCCTGAGGCAGGCGCGGCAGTGACCTCGCGCAAGGCCTCGTTGAGTTCCTGGGCATTGTCGGCAGTCAGGAAGCGGCCGCCGGTTTCCTCGGCGATGCATTGCATCTGCAACAGGGCGTCGGCTTCGCCCCGCACGTCGAAGCCAATGACATGGGCGGTAAAATCTACGCCCGCTTCTTCCAATGCGCGGGCGGCGGCGCAAGGATCAGGATTGCAGGTCTCGATCCCATCGGAAACCAGGATCACCGTCGCCGCCTGTTCGGTGTGGCGCAACGCCTGAGCCGCGGTGATGACGGCATCGGTCATCGGGGTCATGCCCCGCGGGTTCAACCCTTCAACGATGCCGGCGATCTCTGCCGCAGTGCCGGGCGCGGGTTCGACCAAGGTCTCGATATCCGCGCATTGCCCGCGCTCGCGATGGCCATAGGTGACGAAACCGAGATTCTGATCGACGGGGAAATCCGACACAATGTCGCCGACGACATCGCGCGCGATGGTGATTTTGTTTACCCCATCGATCTGCCCCCACATCGACCCCGAGGCGTCCAAAACGAGGATCGTGCTGGGGCGCTCCTGGGCAAGCGCCGCCGGCGCAAGGGCGGATGTCAGGGCGATGAACCCGGCGGTCACAAGAGATCTCATGCGGCTTCTCCATCGCGCGCTGTCCCGAAGCGGGCACCGGCGCGCTCTTTCAGCTTGCGGAAATGTGAGGACATCTGCT
>NZ_JBGOSN010000154.1:0-1135 GCF_046335115.1 Paracoccus sp. P2
ATGGGAACTGCCGCCGGCGATACGACGCGTCCAGCGTAAGCTGGGGCGCGTGCCGAACGGTGACCGTCAGATGGTCCAGATCCTGAGCATGATCCCAACGGATGGACTGGAAGCCGTCGAGGCTGCCTGCGTCGAGGCCCTGACCGAAGGCGCCCCGGCGGCATCGGTCGTTCTGAACATCCTGGCCCGACATCGCGAGCCACCACCTCCGTTGACCATCGCCACGCCGGACGCGTTGCGCCTGACCTGCGAGCCCGTGGCCGACTGCAAACGCTACGACAGCCTCAGGAGACCCCGCCATGGAAAGATCACAGGTGCTGGACGCGATGGGCCAGTTGAAGCTCTACGGCATGAAGGCCGCCTACGATGAGATCATCGCCACGGCGGTGAAGCGACAGCACGAACCGCAGCAAATCGTGGGCGACCTGCTGAACGCCGAGATCAGCGAGAAACAAGCTCGCTCGATCAAATACCAGATGACCATCGCCAAGCTGCCCTTGGCCAAGGAAGTCGACGAGTTCAGCTTCGAAGACACGCCCGTAAACGAAACGCTGGTGCGCGATCTGGCCTCCGGAGAGTTCCTCGAGCATCAGCGTAACGTCGTCCTCATCGGCGGCACCGGGACCGGCAAATCCCACCTTGCCGTCAGCATCGCCCGGGCCTGCATCCGCCGTGGCAAGCGCGGCCGCTTCTTCAACGTCGTGGACCTGGTGAACAAGCTGGACGCCGAAGCCCGCGCCGACCGACAGGGACGCACTGCGGATCTCCTGTGCCGCCTCGACTTCCTGATCCTCGACGAGTTGGGATATCTGCCGTTCGCCCAGACGGGTGGCCAGCTCCTGTTCCACCTCATCAGTCGCCTTTACGAACGCACCTCGATCATCGTGACGACGAACCTCGACTTCGGCGAATGGCCGACCGTCTTCGGAGACGCGAAGATGACAACGGCGCTCCTCGACCGACTGACCCATCACTGTGACATCGTCGAGACCGGCAACGAGAGCTGGCGCTTCAAGACGCGGGAATGACCGAGACGCCGCTGGCCCGATCCGGTTGCGCTGTATGGAGGCTACACCGCATCGGGCCAGCTACCCGTGCTGACCAAGCGGGGTCATTATTGGGCGCCGAAAGGGGG
>NZ_JBGOSN010000155.1:0-1135 GCF_046335115.1 Paracoccus sp. P2
CCGTACCCGTCATCGCTGCAGAACCGGGGGGAGCGGCGTCAGGGACGATCGCAGGCGAAGAGATAGAACTGTCGGTCTGGACAGAGCAGTCCGACTTCACGTCTTCAAGCTTTTCAATCTATTTTCAAGCACCGGCACTGAGGGAGCGCGGCCTGGGCAGCTTATCCCTCGGCGCAGAGTGGATCGGCGACCTCGATGGTGACTTCCTTTCCGCAGAAATCGATATCCCAATTCTCGATACCGATCCGTATCGCATTTACCGTGCGGACCTGGACGATGAACTCTCCCTGACAATTACGAGCGCCTCGCACCAAGGCGGTGTGCTGACGATCGCGGGCCAGGTGGAAGGTGTTCTAACCAGTGTGGACCGGATTGCCCTTCGAAATCCTGATCCCGACGATACTCTCAGCGTTAGCCTGACGTTTGAAGCCGTATTGGGTGAGCTGCAGTGAGGACCGCGGCGCTTTCCCTAATTGCGATCTGCCTGTCCGCGCCTGTGTTGGCCGATCAGCCGGGTGGGGATATGACTGGGTTCCTGGAAGAGACGCCTGTTTCATGGCGGATCGACGCCGAGCGGTCAGAATACCATTTCGAGAGCGAAGGCATTGGCTCTCTGCGGATTCTTGCCGAACCGCAGGAGGTGCCATCGGGCATCGGTTCCGTTCGGTTGATGGTGATGGTGGCCGATGGGACCACAAGTCTTCTCGAACTGCGGCTCGAGGACGAAGACGGAAATCCCGCTCTTGGACTGTCAAGCGAGGCCGGGGGCCAGGCAATGCTCGACATCGACCACGACAATGACGGTTCACTTCACTTCACCGGCGTGATCGAGGCAGGTCTGATGGCCTACCCGATGTCAGGCCGAACTGCCGGCGAACGACAAATGCTGGTTCTGGATGTGGATGGAGGCCGGATCACTGCTACCGGGCACTAGCGTTCTGCGGCAGGGAGGACAAATCCAATGAGACCGGTCATCGTTTTGACAGCCATTTTGTCCTGCGCCGCCGTTCCCGCGCTGGCGCAGCGCGCGGGCGACATTTCGGACCTTTGCGGAACGTCCTCGCCGGCAACGTGGCAGGGGCTGCGGGAACACTTTGTGGGCGACTGGCGCGTTGATCACCTGTCCGGCTACGTC
>NZ_JBGOSN010000156.1:0-1102 GCF_046335115.1 Paracoccus sp. P2
TAACGGGGTAATCGGCTTCCAAAAATGACCCCCCTTACGCTGATGGTCATGATGCCTCCGAGGCTATCGGGGGGCACAGTGTGGGATGCTGGTTGTGGAGACGATTGCGAAGATCCGCCGGGCGTATTTCCAGGACAAGAAGTCGATCAAGCATATCTGCCGAGAGCTGCGGGTATCGCGGAACACGGTTCGGAAGGTGATCCGGTCCGGCGCAACGGAGATGACTTACGAGCGAACCGTCCAACCGCAGCCGAAGATCGGTCCCTGGAAAGGCAAGCTCGACGAGATGCTGGCGGCGAATGCGCGCAAGCCGAAGCGCGAGCGGCTGACCCGCATCCGGATTTTCGAAGAGCTCAGGGCCCTCGGATATGACGGCGGCTACGACGCGGTCCGACGCTATGCGGCTTCGTGGTCGCAGGCGGAGCAGGAAGCGTCAGCCGCCGCCTATGTGCCACTGAGCTTCGATCCGGGTGAAGCCTACCAGTTCGACTGGAGTCACGAGGTCGTTCTGATCGACGGCGTGACCACCACGGTGAAGGTGGCTCACGTCCGGCTTTGTCATAGCCGGATGCTGTTCGTCCGGGCCTACCCGCGAGAGACGCAGGAAATGGTGTTCGATGCCCATGACAAGGCCTTTGCCTTCTTCGGCGGCGCCTGTGCGCGTGGGATCTACGACAACATGAAGACGGCGGTGGACACGATCTTCGTCGGCCGCGACCGCGCGTATAATCGCCGGTTCCAGCAGATGTGCGGACACTACCTTGTCGATCCCGTCGCCTGCACCCCCGCGTCCGGCTGGGAGAAGGGACAAGTAGAGAACCAGGTTGGCGTTGTCCGGCGGCGGTTCTTCGTGCCGCGGCCGCGCTTCAAGAGCTACGCGGAACTCAACGCCTGGCTTCAGGATCGCTGTATTGCCTGGGCCAAGGCCCATCCGCACCAGGAATTGCGTGATCGGACAATCTGGGACGTGTTCCAGGATGAGCGGGCGAGCCTGGTGCCCTACGTCGGCCCTTTCGACGGATTCCATGCCGTGCCGGCCTCGGTGTCCAAGACCTGCCTCGTTAGGTTCGACAAGAACCGCTACTCGGTCGATGGTCGCGCC
>NZ_JBGOSN010000157.1:0-1061 GCF_046335115.1 Paracoccus sp. P2
GCAGGCGGACCGGCGATGCCGCCGCCAGCGCGAATGTGCCGAAAGCCATGCCAATGCCATGCTGCTCGGCCCCGCCGGCATCCAGGAGCGCCGCGACCCCAGGATCAGCCTCAACCTGCTTGCACCGCAGACCCGTTATCCCGACCACCAGCATGCGCCCGAGGAAACCTATCTGGTCCTGTCGCCCGGCCAATTCCTCAAGCCGGAGCGCGACTGGTTCGAGCCCGGCGGCGGCGGCAGCTTCTTCGTGCCACCCAATGCGGTTCATGCCATGCGGGCCGAGGAGGAACCGCTGTTCGCGCTCCGGGCGCTCCGGGCCTGACGGATCAACGACAACAGCAGGAAGGTCAATGCCATGAAGATCCTCGTGCCCGTGAAGCGGGTGATCGACTACAACGTGAAGGCGCGGGTTCGCGCGGATGGCACGGGTGTCGATCTGGCGAATGTGAAGATGTCGATGAACCCGTTCGACGAGATCGCGGTGGAGGAGGCGATCCGTCTGAAGGAAGCCGGCCAGGCCGAGGAGGTGATCGCGGTCTCGATCGGCGTGAAGCAGGCGGCCGAGACGCTGCGCACCGCGCTGGCGATGGGCGCCGACCGGGCGATCCTGGTGGTNCAGGCCGAGGAGGTGATCGCGGTCTCGATCGGCGTGAAGCAGGCGGCCGAGACGCTGCGCACCGCGCTGGCGATGGGCGCCGACCGGGCGATCCTGGTGGTGGCCGCGGACGACGTGCAGCAGGACATCGAGCCGCTGGCGGTGGCGAAGATTCTCGCCGCGGTGGCCAAGGCCGAAGGCACCGAGCTGGTCATCGCCGGCAAGCAGGCCATCGACAACGACATGAACGCCACCGGCCAGATGCTGGCGGCGATCTTGGGCTGGGCGCAGGCCACCTTCGCCTCGAAAGTCGAGATCGAAGGGGCCAAGGCCAAGGTGACGCGCGAGGTCGACGGCGGGCTGCAGACCATCGCGGTGGCGCTGCCGGCGGTGGTCACCGCCGACCTGCGGCTGAACGAGCCGCGCTATGCGAGCCTGCCGAACATCATGAAGGCCAAGAAGAAGC
>NZ_JBGOSN010000158.1:0-1056 GCF_046335115.1 Paracoccus sp. P2
CGGCGTTGTTGCAGAACTCCGTTTTCTGAGGGATTCACACTGCGAATCCAGTGGGCTAAGGGGCGAGTATGAGCAAGCCTGAGCCCACCCGCTACCGCACGATGAACTGGAAGTCCTACAACGATGCCTTGAAGCGGCGCGGGTCCCTTCTGATCTGGCTGGACAAGGACATGGTTTGGCGCGCACCCAAATCCGGATGCAATGGTCGGCCGCCGGTCTTCTCTGATGCCGCGATCCAGTTCTGCTTGATGGTGAAGGTTCTGTTCGGCCTGCCTCTGCGGCAAACGACAGGGATGGTGGCGAGCATCCTTTCGATGGCCGGGCTCGACTGGCGGGTGCCCGATTTCTCGACCTTGAGCCGCAGGCAGAAGCGCATCACGGTTCAGATCACGAGCCGCCGTGCGCCGGGGCCGCTGAACCTGCTGGTGGACAGCACCGGGATCAAGTTTCTTGGTGATGGGGAATGGCTTGCCCGCAAGCATGGCCCGCATCGCCGACGCCAATATCGTAAGGTTCATCTGGCGATGGACACGGCTACAGGTGACATCCGCGCCGTCGAATTCACCTCAAGCCGTGAAGGCGACAGCCCTGTTCTGCCCGACCTGCTCAACCAGATCCCAGAGGATGAACAGATCGGCACCGTCACCGGCGACGGTGCCTTTGACACCCGACGCTGCCACACCGCGATCCTGGATCGAGGCGGCACCGCCATCATCCCGATCCGGAGGAATGGCCGTCTCTGGAAGGAGGATTGCCCCGCAGCCAGGGCGCGCAACGAGATCCTCCGGGCAACCCAGCGCTTGGGCAGGGCCATATGGAAGCGCTGGTCAGGTTATCACGTCCGAAGCAGGATCGAGGCAAGGATGCGCTGCCTCAAGGCCTTCGGTGAACGCATCTCATCACGAGACCCGGACCGCCAGACCGCCGAAATCCATATCCGCATCGCCCTCATGAACCGCTTCAATGCCCTCGGATCCGCCGAGATCAAACGCGTGGCATGAACTCAACGCGGAAAGGGAAAACTGCGCTCACACACTGACTTCTGCAACAACGCCG
>NZ_JBGOSN010000159.1:0-1049 GCF_046335115.1 Paracoccus sp. P2
GGCTTTGTTGCGCAAAAGGTGCTTTGGGTATAGTTCCCCTTTCCTTGGACAGACTTATCCTGCGGCCATTGTCGTGGGCGTGCCGAGAGCCGTGTAACGGTTCATGACGGCGCAGCGGATTTGGATCTCGGCGACCTGCCGGTCGAAGTCCCGCGCCATGAGGCTCTGACCCAGACGTTTTACACAATGCATCTTTGCCTCGATGCGGCTTCGGCGGTGGTACCCGCTCCATCGTCGCCAGATCGCCGGACCGAGATATTTGACGGCCCGGAGGATTTCGTTGCGGGCGCACGCGCCGGCAGTTGTCGGCTTCCAGGGTTGGGCATTCTTGCGCGGCGGGATGATCGCCTCTGCCCCTCGATCCGCAATTGCGTCATGGCACTTGCGGGTATCAAAAGCCCCGTCGCCAGTCACGGAGCCGATGTCCTCATCGGGTGGGATCTGGCTGAGCAATTCCGGTAACATCGGCGCATCACCGATATCGCTCCCGGTCGCCTCGACGGCCCGCACCTCCAGCGTTTCCTCATCGACCGCGATGTGAACCTTGCGCCAGATGCGCCGCTTGGTGCCACCGTGCTTGCGGGCATTCCACTCGCCTTCGCCCTCCGCCTTGATGCCGGTGCTGTCGATCAGCAGGTGTAACGGGCCGTGGCCACCCCGATAGGGAATATCCACCGTCAGGGTCTTCTGTCGGCGGCATAGCGTGCTGTAATCCGGAACCGCCCAGTCCAGCCCCGCCAGACCGAGCAGACTTTCGACAAAGCCCGTCACCTGCCGCAACGGCATGCCAAACTGCACTTTCAGCGTCAGGCAAGCCTGGATGGCCGCATCGCTGTAAGCTTGCTGGCGGCCTCGTTTGCCGCTCGGAGGCGGCGACCAGATCATCGACGGATCAAACCAGATCGTCAGCGAGCCACGTCGCTTCAGGGCAGAATTATAGGACGACCAGTTCGTGGTCTTGTATCTCGTCGGGGTCCAGCTGCTCATGCCCAAAGGTATCACGCTGGATTCGCAAGATGAATCCCGTCAGCCATTTGCGCAACAAAGCC
>NZ_JBGOSN010000160.1:0-1048 GCF_046335115.1 Paracoccus sp. P2
GCAGCCTCTCCATATCGCTGCCGGGGCGCTGTTACGGTGGCGGCTTGGCGGCGGTTTTCACCCGGGCGTTGAAGCGGGCGATCTCGCGCGGCTCGGCGCTCTGCCCGGTATAGATCTCGACATAGGTCGGGATGCGCGCGAGCCGGGTTTCCAGCTCCTCCTGCACCCGCATCGAGATATAGCCGATCTGCGTCAGATAGATGGTGCGCGCCCGCACGTCGGCCTCCTGCTCGCCATGCCCCCAGCGCACCAGCATCTCGCGCAGCGCCGAAAGCCGCGTCTCGTCCGCGGCCGCGACGCGCACGGCCACCGTGTCGTCCTGCAAGGCCCAGCTGCGCACCGCGAATTCCAGCTTGCTGTCGAAGACCCCCGACAGAAAGCAGGCCAGCACGTTCAGCATCGCCTCCGCCCGGCTCTCGGCATATTCTTGCGCCGCCTTGACCAGGGGATCGGTCGTCCGCTCCTCCCAGCCGTCGATCAGCGCGGTCAGCAGCGCCTCGCGATCCTCGAAGAACCAGTAGAAGCTGGTGCGCGACAGGTTCAGATGCCGGGCCAGGGGCTGGATCTTCACCGCGTCGATGCCGCCGTCGATCAGCGCCTGGTAGCCGGCCTCCAGCCAGCCCTCACGCGACCCACGCCATCCGGTTTCAGCGGTTGCTGCACGATTTCTCATGCCCTTGCAGTAGCCCGGTATTCGATTCGCCGCAAGAAAAAATGTCCTGTCATGATCCCGTTGTGTGCATGATTGATTTTTTAATTGACACATATGAACATTNCCCTCACGCGACCCACGCCATCCGGTTTCAGCGGTTGCTGCACGATTTCTCATGCCCTTGCAGTAGCCCGGTATTCGATTCGCCGCAAGAAAAAATGTCCTGTCATGATCCCGTTGTGTGCATGATTGATTTTTTAATTGACACATATGAACATTACCCCGATCCTGAACGGCGACTCCCCACCCCGCACAGGCAGAGCCGATGTCGAACGATCCCCTTCTGCAGCCCTATCAGCTGAAGCACCTGGTGCTGCGCAACCGCATCATGATCAC
>NZ_JBGOSN010000161.1:0-1047 GCF_046335115.1 Paracoccus sp. P2
ATCCCCACACCCGCATAAGACACGTCATTAACGACGTCACTATGCACGTGCCTTAATCCATCAGCCCAAACTCAGGCAGGCGGTAACAATCGGGCCGTTACGAATTTGGCGAGGTTGCAGTATTTTCTTGCGGCGTTATCGGCTCTGGCTGCAGCCGGATGTCACCCTGCCTCAAGAAGTCCGATTTTCTTGTCGGAAAGTTGTTTTGCGAACTCCATCCATCCTTTCCATCAGAAAATGAGATATCAGCGCCAGCAAGCCCGGCATCACGGAGCTCCTTTGCCAGTAAGTCCATGTTTCTTTTCAGGAAATCAAACGTTTCCTGTCGCTCTGCAAGCACGATGACGGCTGGATTCTCGCCCGGCGATATAACCATCCGAACTTTCCCCAGTTCTGCCGGATCAAGAACAATCTCTATGCGCCCGGCGTGCGCAGATGCGGCCTCTCCGCTGATTTGGCGCATGACCTGGCGCGGATCAATACCCGGTGCCTTGCCGATCCGTTCGGTGGAACTTATCTCAGCAGCGCTTGGAGCCCTTATATTATAATCCTTCAAGGATATGCTGTCGTCCTGGAAATTTATATCAAGGTAACCGGCGTCAGATCTGGATCCAGAAACATCCTCTGCGAAGAAAGGGGGAGGTCTTGAAGGCATTTCGGTATTCGGCAGGGCGATGTCGATTTTGCTGTCGTATGCCTTGGCAAGGTATAGAAATCCGTCGCCAAATGACCTTCTGGTGAAATTGTAGGGAGGGTGACATTCTCTGGAGGCGTCGCCGTGGGTATGGGCTTTGTTCGATGAACCAGCGTGATCGGCGCGGTCCTGATCCGGGAGATATTGAAGCCGGATCTCCGTTCTCGACGATCTTCGATCGGCACCATCCGGCGGCTCGGATATCGCTCTCTCGACTTCTTCGATCAACGGCATTATTGTTGCTTGTCCTTGGCTTTGTTGCGCAAATGGCTGACGGGATTCATCTTGCGAATCCAGCGTGATACCTTTGGGCATGAGCAGCTGGACCCCGACGAGATACAAGACCACGAACT
>NZ_JBGOSN010000162.1:0-1000 GCF_046335115.1 Paracoccus sp. P2
CTCCGGCATCAGCAGCCAAGGTGGGGCCGGCTGCCCCTGTTGCGGCTGCGCCAAGGTAAAGCCCAGTTCCGCATCCAACGCATAGAAGCGCAGCAGTGACGGCAGTTCATCCATCGGCGCATCCGGCCAGCGGGAACGAAAGGCCTCGATGGTGTTTGCCGGACCGGTTGCACGCGCTTCGGACGCGTAGGGATCGCCGACCGGATTTAGCGTTATGTTTCCCTGTGACGCGGCGACCTCGAATACAAACCAATAGTCGCGTTGAGGCGTGGTGAGCCGCAGATAGAGGTCCGAGGAAAACCCGGCCCGCGTCCGTGCCGGGACGAGCGTGATGGCATACTCGTCGCCCTCGGCCCTCAATGTATAGACAGAGCGTTCTGCTGGACAGCCCGCCAATGCGATCTCAGATTGGGCCGCCGCTGCGGTGGGGACGATCAACGCAGCCAACAGAGTGGCGAGATACCGTTTCATATCTGCCTCCTATTCGCCGGCCCGGTTCAACCAGACCACACGCCGCGCGACGACATATTGGCCCTGGGCAGCGCCCTCGATCTCAAGGATGGCGTAGATCGTGTCCATGTCGACGGGCAGCATGCGCAGCGTCATGTCCATGACCGAGCCCGCCATGGCCACATGGCTCTGACCGATGAGACGCGGCAGATCCTCCTGATCGCAGTCTCCGGCCCATGCCAGCACGGCTTCGTCCGGCGTCAGTGCTGGCTCGGGAATCTCGGGATGGTTGGCCTCGATCACCCAACGGCCTTCGTCGGCAAGGGTGATAACCATCGGCTCGGCCATCTCCGCATGGTCGAGCAGCAGATCCTCGCCCAGTACCCAGATCGACATGATCTCTGTTTCGGGGGAAGGCTCCATGGGGATGACCATACTGCCGGCATGGACGTAGCCGGACAGGTGATCAACGCGCCAGTCGCCCACAAAGTGTTCCCGCAGCCCCTGCCACGTTGCCGGCGAGGACGTTCCGCAAAGGTCCGAAATGTCG
>NZ_JBGOSN010000163.1:0-973 GCF_046335115.1 Paracoccus sp. P2
ATCATCGCCAGCCAGCAGCCCAGCCCCACCAGAAGGCCCAGAAGCAGCGCCGCCCCCATCGAGATATCGACCAGCTGCCTGAGCCCCTTCATCACCAGATAGGCGGCAAAGGTGCCCGCCATGATGCCGACCAGAACCGGCACCCAGATCCGGGCCGCCGCGATCTTGTCCTCGCGGTAGATGATGCGGCTCTTGATGAACCACAGAAAGCCCGCCGCCACCACGCCGCCCAGCAGCGGCGAGACCACCCAGCTGGCCGCGATCGCCGCCATCTGCTCCCAGCTGACCGCGCCGAGGCCGGCCCCGGCCATGCCCGCGCCCATGACCCCGCCCACCACGGCATGCGTGGTCGAGACCGGCGCCCCGATCCAGGTCGCCAGGTTCACCCACAGCGCCGAGGCCAGCAGCGCCGCCATCATCGCCCAGACGAAGGTCGCGGGCGTGTCCAGCGCCTCGGGCGCGACGATGCCCTTGGCCACGGTCGAGACCACGTCGGCCCCGGCGATCAGCGCGCCGGCGCTTTCGAAGACCGCCGCGATCACGATGGCCCCGCCCATGCTGAGCGCATTGGCCCCCACCGCCGGGCCCATGTTGTTGGCCACGTCATTGGCGCCGATATTGAGCGCCATATAGGCGCCGAACACCGCCGCCGTGACCACGATCAGCGTCTCGCCGCTCTGCCCCAGCAGCACCGCCGCGGCCAGCCCGGCCAGGATGACGAAGACCAGGCCGATCCCCGGCGCCACCAGCGGCCGGGCGATATAGGCCGTGGCCGCCTCGATATGCGCGAAGCGGCCGAGATCGCGGTCCAGCGTCTCCAGGTGCCGCGGCTCGAAATCCTTGTCAGACATGTTCCGCCTTTCTGCTCCGGCCGGGTGCTAGGCGGGAATCGGCCCCATATCAAGACGGCGCCGGCACCGGAAGAACAGATCCGCCCGCCACCGCCGCCAGCCAGGCCCGCGAAAACCGCCCC
>NZ_JBGOSN010000164.1:0-951 GCF_046335115.1 Paracoccus sp. P2
TGTTCACACCGTAGCCGCGATAGCCGCGGTCGACTACGGCGAGATCGAGCACCTGGTCGGTCAGGATGACGACCTGCTCCAGCGCCGGTACCAGTGTGTGGCCATCATGAGAGTTGCCGGGAAAGCTGCGCACGCCAACGACGAAGCCCTCCCCGATGATCGTGGCGAGGCTGACCTTGGTGCCGAATTCGTAGCGGACCCGCGTCTTGCCCTTGGAGATGCAATCGAGCTCGGGTTCGTGCAGCCGTCCCGCCCGCCAAAACAGGCGGGGCCGGCCCTAGGCCCTAAGCTACCGCTTGATCCTGAACTGTGCTGCTCTGCCGCACGCCCTGGAGCAGCTACTCGAGCCTGCAACAGATCAGCGTCTGCCGCGCGGGTGAACTAACAGCATGGCTACGGGTTCTCGCGTCATCGACTTCTTCCCCGGGCGCGCAGGAACTGCTACCGTCACCGGCGAGCATCTCCATGCAACAGAAAACTTCAGACGACAGGACACGCCTTGGCACTCTTCGACGACACTATTAATGCAAGAACTGGAGAGGAGCTCGCGGCAGCGTTCGGTTGGTCAGCTGAACAAATTACGCAAAAGGTCATTGAGGCCGAGGCTGAACAGATTACCGTCGAGACTGCGTCAATTGAAGGCGAAGGAGCAGTCCTGTTCAGCAAGCTGGCCACTCCAGCTTCCTCGAAAACTCTCGATAAGATATCGCTATATGGATACCATGCATCTTGCCCTTGGGGCATTGTTTCAGATCCGTCAGGCACTCACATTCTGAGCTCACGCTGGCTTCGAAATCAGGAGTGGTATCGACTATCTCCAATTCCAAATAACATTTTATCACACCGAGCGGCTCTGTTGCACAAATCCTGTGAGGGATTCATCTTGTGAATCCAGTATGGTAGCTGGAGGGCATGAGCAGACCCACACCCCCCGCATACAAGACCAGGAAC
>NZ_JBGOSN010000165.1:0-947 GCF_046335115.1 Paracoccus sp. P2
CACATCTCGCCCCTCGGATGGGCGCACATCTTACTCACAGGGGAGTACAGGTGGCCGAAAAGAGCTTAGCGTAGGATTTAGCACCGTCCGGCAGCAGACCCCATTCTGCAAACACCTGGTTGCGAAAGATCATCCAGCTGTCGCCCGTTCCGAATACGAACTTCTCGGCCTTCAGGTCGCTCAGCGCCAGTTGATCGCGCTTCGCGAGATGGTGGTTCACGGGCAGGATGGCAACGTAATCGTTCTCGTCAAAAGGCAGGCTGTTGATCGGCTGCTGGTCCAAGACCCCGTAAAGAAAGCCGATGTCGATCCGATGGCGCAGGATCGCCTCGTGTTGATGGATCGTCGGCATGAAGATCAGATCAAGGTAGATGTCGGGATGCGCCTCGTTGAAGGCGCGCAGGAAATGCGGCAATGCGCCATTGATCGCGAAATCGGTATAGGCAATGCGCAACTCGCCCCGGACGCCACGCGCCGCCTTGCGGGCGCGCTCGACCGCCCGGTCAATCTGCGCCGTCACATCCGCGATCTCGGCCAGAAAGACCCGGCCAGCCTCGGTCAGCTCGACCCGGCGCGTCGAGCGCACCAGAAGCGGCGTGCCGACATGGTCCTCCAGCTGCTGGATCGTCTTGGTCAGCGCAGGCTGCGCCACGCGCAGGCTTTCCGAGGCGCGGCGAAAATGCAGCTCCTGTCCAAGCATGGCGAAGGCCCGCAGATGTCGAAGATCAAGGCTCATGTGGTGCCCAGATTAATTCTCATTGGTTATCAATAATGCCGAATTCGATATTTTACAACGACGGCTCAGCCATGGATCATCCAGGTATCGCAGGCGACAGAACCTGCGGGGCATCTCGATTTTTGACCGCTCTCTCGACCACGGAGCAGTTGGCGCAACCTGAAGCGCCTCGAAGGCCGTCAGCTGACGGGTTGTTGCGTCGGGTCTGATG
>NZ_JBGOSN010000166.1:0-925 GCF_046335115.1 Paracoccus sp. P2
CTGAGATTAACGAGGCAATGGATCGCATCGCCGCCGCCATCGAGGGCAGCATAGCCGGTGCGAAGACGCAACGCATCCAAGGCGGGGGAGGCGGTGCCACCCGTGTTCTCGCTCGTCTGGGAAACGCCGAGATCAAGATCGAGACCTCGCCGGTCATGCGTGGCGCCGTCCACGATCCCGAGATGCGCCCGGTGTCAGATGCGGTTGAGGACGAATTCGGTTATGCAGAGATGCAGGTGGTTTCCTTCGAGGACCTGTTCGGAGGCAAATTGCATGCCGCAGTGGACCGCCAGCATCCGCGTGACCTCTATGACATCAAGCTGCTGTACGAGAATGAAGGTCTGACAGAGGATCTGTTCCGGACCTTCCTGATCTACATTGCCTGCTCATCGCGTCCCGCGCATGAACTTCTGAACCCGAACTTTATCGACCTCGACCAGCCCTATACGAAGGAGTTTGAAGGCATGACAAAGGTCCGTGTCAGTCTTGACGACCTGCTCAAAACCCGCAAACGGCTGGTCGCGGACATCCGGTCTCGCCTTGATGAAAAGGCCAGGACGTTTCTCCTGAGCCTGCATGATGGCACGCCCGATTTCGATGCCATCGAACGGCCGCGGGCGGCTGACCTGCCTGCGGTTGGTTGGAAGCTGATCAATCTGGAGAAGCTGAAGAACCACAACCCAGGCAAGCATGCGCAGCAACGTTCTGTACTGGAAGGGCTGTTCAGCTAGCCGCAGTTGTGGTTGTCTTTTCGTTTCGGCGACATCCGGCCGCAGTTCTCCTGTCCGGTCTCCAGCGATAAATACGAGGTGTGACTACTTCGAAAACAGAGTTTCATAAACGATAGCAATGTATTATACTAAGCGACGAGTTTAGGGATTTGGCGCTCGACCAATCGCAAGTATCGTTGGTTGCGCGCCCCCGC
>NZ_JBGOSN010000167.1:0-887 GCF_046335115.1 Paracoccus sp. P2
CCGGTGTCCTGATCGCAGGCGTCAAAGGGTGAAGCAGGCAAGGATCGCATCTCTGCCAGATCGCGCTGCAGCCGCTCGCCGATCGTTTCGCCCTCACCGCGCAGGACATCCTGCTGGCGCTTGCGGCATTGCTCCTCCAGCCAGAGGTTGAACGCCTCCCAGGTCGCGAACTCGGGGAGCGGCACCATGAAGTTGCGGCGGCAATAGCCCACCAGGCCCTCGACATTCCCCTTGTCGTTGCCTTTGCCGGGGCGGCCATAGCGATCCCGGATCAGGTAATGGGATAGAAACCCGCTGAACAGGGCGGCCCGCTTGCGGGTGCCATCGGGCAGGATCTTCGCCACCAGGCACCGGTCGTTGTCATAGACAATCGACTGGGGGACCGCCCCAAAGAAGGCAAAGGCGTGGATATGGCCGTCCACCCAGGCCTCGGCCACAGCCGCCGGATAGGCGCGGACGTAACAGGCGTCGCTGTGCGGCAGATCCAGAACAAAGAAGTGGGCCTTCTGCTCGACACCGCCGATCCTGACCATCGCCTCGCCGAAGTCAGCCTGCGCATGGCCCGGGGGATGCGCCAGCGGCACGAACACTTCCTGGCCCCGCCGTTCCCGCTCCCGAATGTAGTCCTTGATGATCGTGTAGCCGCCGGTGAACCCGCATTCGTCACGCAGCCGGTCGAACACCCGCTTCGCGGTGTGCCGCTGCTTCCGCGGCATGGAGCGATCCGCCTCAAGCCAGCCCTCAATGATCGGGATAAAGGGATCAAGCTTCGGCCGCCTGACCTCGGCCGTCCGCCGGTAGCCCGGTGGCACCGAGAACGTCATCATCTTCGCAACCGTATCACGGGAGATGTTGAAGGCCTTCGCCGCCTGACGCTGGCTCATGCC
>NZ_JBGOSN010000168.1:0-861 GCF_046335115.1 Paracoccus sp. P2
CTGCCAACATTCCTGCGCGAACATCAGAAGCTGGCCCGGCAATGCGCGGCCGAAGGCATGGACCATGTCCGCTACCTTGCCCGCCTCGTCGAACTGGAGCTGATTGACCGGGAGCGGCGGATGGTCGAGCGCCGCATCAAGGCCGCCAAATTCCCCGCGGTCAAAAGCCTCGACAGCTTCGACTTCAGCGCCATTCCGAAGCTCAACAAGATGCAGGTGCTGGAACTGGCCCGCTGCGAATGGATCGACCGTCGCGAGAACGTCATTGCCCTCGGCCCAAGTGGCACGGGCAAGACGCATATCGCCCTTGGCCTCGGACTGGCGGCTTGTCAGAAGGGGCTCTCCGTGGGCTTCACCACCGCCGCGAGCCTGGTCAGTGAGATGATGGAGGCCCGCGACGAGCGCCGTCTGCTTCGCTTTCAGAAGCAAATGGCCGGTTACAAGTTGCTGATCATCGACGAACTGGGCTTTGTGCCGCTGTCCAAGACCGGCGCCGAATTGTTGTTCGAGCTGATCTCGCAACGTTACGAGCGCGGCGCGACCTTGATTACCAGCAATCTGCCCTTCGATGAATGGACCGAGACCTTCGGCTCCGAGCGCCTCACCGGCGCACTGCTCGACAGGCTGACCCATCACGTCAGCATCCTCGAGATGAACGGCGAGAGTTATCGTCTCGCCAACAGCACTGCCCGAAAGCAGCAACAAAAGTCCTGAAATCAGATGGTGCTGTTTTGGCCCAAGGGGCCAATGCGCCATGGCACGCGCCAGCTATCTGGTAAGCGCGCGCGCCATGGCGCCGGTCACCGCCGCGTGGCCGGATTTTACTCCGCCGCGTGGCCGGATATTGCACCGCCGTTGACA
>NZ_JBGOSN010000169.1:0-856 GCF_046335115.1 Paracoccus sp. P2
TAGGCCGTGTTGACAAAAGGGATTCCCGGGGCGCGCTGATCATGATTCAAGCTGGTATCTGCGATGGAGACCAGCTTGGCACGAGACCTGATGTCGGACGAGGAATGGGCGTTCCATGAGCCCTTCATTCGGGCTGTCCGCGCCCCGAACGGACGCAAGCCAGTGAGCCATCGTATTGTTCTGGATGGTATTTTCTGGATCGCCCGCACCGGCGCGCCTTGGCGTGACTTGCCCGAGGAGTTCGGCAAGTGGTCCTCTGTCTACCGCCAGTTCCGACGCTGGACGCTGGCCGGGCTGTGGGAGCAGATCATGGAGGCGTTGAACGAGAGCGGGGCGGTCCCCGACGCCCTGCAGATGATCGACAGCACCGTGATCCGCGCCCATCATCAGGCAGCGGGCGCAAAAGGGGGACTCCGCGCCAGGGTTTCGGCCGTTCGAGGGGTGGCTTCACGACCAAGATCCACCTCCGCGTCAACAGTGCCGGCCTGCCGATGAGGACGGAGATCACGCCCGGCCAGACATCGGACTATCTCGGCTTCGATCTGGTGATGGCCGACAACCTGCCCGAGCCCTCCGTCCTGCTGGCCGATCGTGGCTACGATTCTGACAATGTTCGCAAGACCATGGAGGCGCGCGACGTGCTGCCGGTGATCCCCATGCGGAAAACCCGCAAGCTGCGGGTGGCGGTGGATCGCACCCTCTACCGGTTGCGCAACCTCGTCGAACGCTGCTTCAACAGGCTGAAAAACGCCCGCCGCGTCGCCACCCGCTACGACAAGACCGCCGAAAGCTTCCTGGGTTTCATCGACATCACGTCCATCCGCCTCTGGCTGCGTCATTTGTCAACATGACCTAA
>NZ_JBGOSN010000170.1:0-840 GCF_046335115.1 Paracoccus sp. P2
AGATCGACCGCGCGCAGGGCATCGACGCGGGTTTCGCCCTCGCCGAAATGCTTGGCTACGTTCGAGACCTCGATGAGGATGTCGCCGAGCGCCATGTCGGTCAGCTCCCGAGCGCTGTGGCCGGGTCGACCTTCATCGCCGCCCGCACGCCGAGCGCCGAGGATAGAAGACAGACGGCGGCGATGATGCCGGCAAGGACCATGACGTTGAACGGCTCCAGCACCACGCGACGGGGAAAATAGTCCTTCACCGTAAGGATCAGCATCAGGCCGATCCCCCAGCCTGAGGCGCCGAGGATCAGCGCCTGCTGCACGATCAGCGCGATGATGGTGCGGTCGGGCGCGCCGATCAGCTTCAGCGTGGCGATCTGCTTCAGCTTCTCCATGGTCATCGTGTAGATGATGAGGGCGATCACCACGGCGCTGACGGAGAGAAGGATGCCGAGGAACAGCCCGATCTGGCGGCGCGCCTTGTCGACCACCGAGGCGAGCAGCAGTTCCTCCTGTTCGGCCTGGGTCATGGCGGCGAGGTGCTTCCATTGGCGCACGGTCGCGGTCAGCAGATCGACATCGGCGCCCGGCGACATGCGGGCAATTATGGCGGCGACCGATGCGGACTTGACAGAGACAGCCCCGCGCGCGGCCTGCACCCGCTGGGCGGCGGGGTCGAGTTCAGTCTGAAGCGCCATCGCGTCGGCCAGCGTCACATAGACCGCCGGATCCCCGCCCGAGTTCATAGCCCCTTCGACCAGCCCGACCACGGTAAAGCGGTCGCGCCCGAGCCGGATCGTCTCGCCGGGCAGCAGGCCGGTCTTGCGGTCGGCCACCAGTTCGAAATGGC
>NZ_JBGOSN010000171.1:0-837 GCF_046335115.1 Paracoccus sp. P2
CTCCCTGCTGTCGCAGAAAGGGAAAGGGTGGACGACTTTTACGCCGCCCGCAGCAGCTCCATGCCGCCGCTTCCGTGGCCTAATTTCTCACCGCCGTTCTCACCCGATCGCCCTGCGGATGACGGGCATGCTGCGCTGCACGGCCGCCAGGAATGCGGCACTCGCGTTCTCAAGCAGATGCCAACGATCGGCGACCTGAACCGCCTGTGGCAAGGCACGGGTGGCGGCACCGCCATAGCCGCCGTTGCGGTCGCGGGCGATGATCCGGATGCCGGGATGTGCGCGGAGCCACGCTTCCACGGTGGCAGGCTCGCGATCGGGCAGCAGGTCGATCACTTGCCGCCGTTCCAGGTCGCAGATCATCGTGCCGTAACGCTGCCCCTTGCGCCATGCCCAGTCATCGATGCCGATGACACGCGGTGGTTCGGAGACGGGGCCCATCAGGCTCCGCGCCCCACGCAAGAACGTGTCTTTGCTTGCAGGCACGAGAAGGCGCCGGGCGAGCGCCTGAGCAGGTCGTCCGCCGAGGGCAAGACCGAGGTGACGCACAAGATCCTGCAAGCGCGAGGTGCGTCGCATATGCGGTCGGGTGACGCCGGACGGAAACCGTTCGGCGAAAATCCGGGCCGGACAGCCGGGCGCGCGGCAGCGAAAGCGACGAACCTGCAAGACGATTTCCACGGCTCGCCCATGCGCAGGAACATCGGCCGGGCGACGTCGATACCGACTGTGGACAGAGGTGGACCCGCCTGGTGAGACAGTTTGGCGGCTTGGCTAAGGTGGATCGGGTTGGTTTCTATGCCGCCAGTCGCTCCGTCATTTCCGCCGTAGCATAGA
>NZ_JBGOSN010000172.1:0-792 GCF_046335115.1 Paracoccus sp. P2
TAACGAGATGTATGTCGCCTATGATCACGGCGCCAATATTCTCACTGCCGTTGGCCTGAGAACCGCATTAGATCGAGCTACCGAGGTTATCGGCATCGATCCGGCAATGACCTTCGAGGAAAAGCTGACTGAATTGAAGAACGGCGGTTGGATCGGTGCTACAGAGCACGACATTCTGGACGTGATAACAAATGCCGGGAATGCTGCCGCTCATCGAGGCTGGTCGCCGAGCAAGGAGGACGTAGGAAAATTGCTGACGGCAATGGAAGCATTCTTGCACCGCGCCTTCATAGTCGGACAGGACGCTCTGGCCATTAAGGCCAATATCCCACCCAAACCGAAGCGCAAGAACGCAACGAAGGGAAAGCCGTAAAGGTGATGAACTTGAGCCGCGCCGGGTTTGCCGGAGGCTAGTTTTCATTAATCCGGTCTGACCAACCTTCCAGGCGGCGATTGTGACGCTGATGCCGGGATTTTCCTGTCCAAGGATCGCGGCGACCCGCTGAAGCAACACGGACAAAAGCGCCCTGAGATGGGCGAGGATCTTTCGGATATTGTGGCCGCAGGCGCAGAGGACAGAAAAGACCGCGTCAGCCGATACGGCCCTTCGATGGTGCCGCGCCGTTTCAGGAGCCGTGCCAGTAATGGCGTGAGGCCGCGTCACATGCCGCTGATCAGGATCTTGGTGCTGTTCACACCGTAGCCGCGATAGCCGCGGTCGACTACGGCGAGATCGAGCACCTGGTCGGTCAGGATGACGACCTGCTCCAGCGCCGGTACCAGTGTGTGGCC
>NZ_JBGOSN010000173.1:0-771 GCF_046335115.1 Paracoccus sp. P2
AACGGCTTCACCGCACTCGGCATACCCGAAACTCAAGCCGTGGGATGACTCCGTCGGGGGAAAGGGGAACTCTGACCGTCAGTCAATTTGTGCAACAGAGTCGATCTGCAACAGAAGATCGCTGCGCGCAAACGCGAAAGAGAACTCGAGGAAAAGCAAGCAGAAATGCGAGCTTGGGGGGTGCGGGGAACCCAGAGCAAGGAAAGCCCCGACGAAGCAGAGGAGGAATGCGTCGATACCGATGATCTGCCTGTCGATGAGGAGGCTGTAGATGACGCGATATTCAAGGCCAAGCTAGAAGGTGCTCACGGCTTTGTGCAGTTCCTATACTACTTTCTTCTTGCCTTGATTGCACTTCTTGTCTTCGCTGCCGTCAAGGCCACGCTTTTTGACGGGGATCTGTTTGGCGCGATTGTATTTGCAATCGTTGCCTTGCTACTTCGGCGATTGAATCGAGGCATGATTAACAGTGTTACTCCCCCAGATCAGTCTCCTCCTGCAACCTAAGGTTCAGGCTTTTTATCGTCCTCATAAGGTAGATATATGTTCAGACATCTATTCATGAAGGGAGTGCTCTTCACCCGCCGTCACCTCGTTCTCGTCCTGACCTTTCTTATCTTTTCCCTCCTGTGGGATGCAGCCTTGGTGGAACAGGGGTCTGGAGGGTGGGTGACCTGCCCCTGAACTTTCATCCAGCCGCGACCGGAGCCCGGTTAGTGTTTACGCCAATTGGCGCAGGTTGAGCAATCGCCCGACGCGCGGAGCTTTCAT
>NZ_JBGOSN010000174.1:0-769 GCF_046335115.1 Paracoccus sp. P2
AAACGAAGATGCACTGTGTGAAACTGCTGGGGCAGCGCCTCATGGCGCGGGACTTCGACCGACAGGTCGCGGAGCTTCAGGTCCGTATCGCCGTTCTGAACGGTTACACCGCGCTCGGCATCCCTGTCACAGAGCCCGTGGGATAAGTCTGTCCGGGGAAAGGGGAACCCCGGCCATCAGCCGATTTGTGCAACATGTATAACCGCCCCTTGCGCAAGAGGAATCTTCAAAGCTGATTTTGGCGCGTCACCGGGTGCTGACATGTATCCGGCCTCTGGTGCGGCCGTCGTCGTGCCGCGGGCCCGCATGGTGTTCGAAGATCGGATCCAGATCAAAGCCGCGTGCTCGTTGGCACTCTGTTGCACACTGGTTCTCCCGATCCTGTCTCACGACTATTGCGCCAAGCTGCTCCTTGCCCTCTTACGCTCCGACCTCCTCGCGACTGACGGACGGCTTACGCCGCCGTAGCCGGAGCCTTGTAGACGCCACCCCGGGCCATCAGAGCCCAGACGATCCGCGCCATCTTGTTCGCCAGCGCGACCCGCACCAGCATCGGCGGCTTGCGCGTCAGCATCCCGCCCAGCCAAGTTCCCGGCCGGGCCGCAGCATGGACATGGCGTTTGATGATGACGCTGTTGGCGCCAATGATCAGGAGGCGCCGCAAACGGTCGTGTCTCGGAACTGGTGGAAATTGGCTGGCGGCGTAATCTCCGGGTGAACTCACACCCAGCCAACCGGCGGCGGCAACCGCCAGGGAGATCACGCCATG
>NZ_JBGOSN010000175.1:0-768 GCF_046335115.1 Paracoccus sp. P2
ACAAGCACCTTCATTGGCATTCCTATCGGCTGATCAGCTGTTCGCGGACGCCCCGCGCCGAATTGCGTTTTGTTCCCATCGCCTCATTGGCCGAGAAGAAACTGATGATCCCGTCCGAGCGCCGCGCACCGGTGCCGAATTGCCATTCGAATTGCGGCGCCGAGGCAATCGGGCAATCCTGAACCAAAGCCCATTCGAAGGGCTCTGCGGGGGGCTCGGAACCCGTTGAGGTCAACATGTAAAACTGCGGGTCCATTGCTTCGCCACGCACAAAGTCAAAGCGCAGCGGCTTGTTGCCACCTCGAACCGGCACCAGTTCGGTCTGAATGCCGTCCGAACCCAGATACAATCGGTTGCGGTTCCGATCATAAATAATCTCGAGGGTGCTCTCCTGAACGCCTATTGCCACACTCGTTCCGATAGCGGATTCGGTCCATGTTCCCGCGATCAGCGGACCAATCTGTCGCAGATCGAAATTACCCGCCCGGTAGACGTCCGCGTGGCAGACCGGGTTGGGCGGTTCACCGGCCAGTGCTGACGTTGCCGTAGCGATCAGCAGCAGGGCCGCAGTTCGGGCAAGGGCAGGTCCAGCCATCTCAGTCAAGCTCTTCAAGCCGGGTGTCGAAGCTGAAGGTGACAGGCCGGGTTTCGGATGAGGGACCGCCGCTGACTTGCCCGTTGTTGCATCCGGGGGATGTCGGGATGAGAGCGCAACGAGTTTCGTTTGCGGGGCGAAGGCTGACTTGCCCGGTGAGCGTACCCTTCAAG
>NZ_JBGOSN010000176.1:0-707 GCF_046335115.1 Paracoccus sp. P2
AGTTCGTGGTCTTGTATCTCGTCGGGGTCCAGCTGCTCATGCCCAAAGGTATCACGCTGGATTCGCAAGATGAATCCCGTCAGCCATTTGCGCAACAAAGCCACTCTGCGACTAAAGAAGAAGGTCGGCCCAAAAAACCAGTAGCCCGCAGCAAACCAGAATAAAGCAGAGCTGAAAAAACCCGCGTAAATACCTGTTTTCGGTTCCGCCAAAAGCCAGAGCAGAAAATGTAACGGCAAATACTGTAAAGAAAAAATAAGCGTGATTCTCTGGGATCAGCAATACATGCCGTGCAATACCTACAACCGCACCGGGGAAGGCAAGATTGAACCACGAAGCAGAAACGTGGATCACACCCCAGGACGCCGATATCGCGCCAAAAAGCACGGCGATGGTCAGGTCCAGTTCGCCGATCATCCTGCCGACAGGGCGTTGTGAACGAGGCATAATGAGAACCTGCCAGAGCTTGCGCAGATCTAGGAAAAGAACCACCGTGAAAAACGTCATGGCGGGCAAAGACAGGGCCATCAGTGCAACCGCGATCAACCAAGGCTCTTGCATTTCGGGGCTGAGCTCTGGAACGGCCGCGGTGACAAGTGCCGTCTTTATCCCACATTCTCCAAGTAAGTCGCTGATTTCGCTGTCGTAATCGTGATATTTCGCATATAAATCATGGCGTTGACGGCTGCGAGGGGCGCGTTTCATGG
>NZ_JBGOSN010000177.1:0-701 GCF_046335115.1 Paracoccus sp. P2
ATAAATATTGAGGCATCCACAGGGCGAAAAAAAGAGGCGGCTTCGGCCGTCTTTTTTGTTGTTTGGGGGATTCTGGGGGAGTTTCCAAGGCGGTTTCCCCCTGACTCCCCCGGCTTAGGGGACTCTTAGGGGAGAATTTTAGCCCGTAACCCGTTGATATTGCTTAATTTGGGGGAAAAGGGGGAAACTTTAAGCCCTTAGCAAGCCATATAAGGGAAAAAGCAATATAACAAAACAAATATAATATAACCCGACATTCCCCAAGTGGCCTGCCGCTTGACTTCAAGATCGCCTGATTTTGCTCGCTGGGCAAGCGTTTTTCGCCCCGAGCGGTGTCTGTCGTCGCGCAAACGGCCGAAGTCGGGTGGATCAAGCCTCGAACCCGCAGCATTCTGGCCCGGCAGAGCCGCTTTTCCGCGCGGCAGACGGACCTGTCCTGCCGCTTTCGTTCAGCTTGGGCATGGATCGTGGTCATGCGCATGACGGAGGCGTTCGAAGACGGCGGATGGCGGCAAGGACGGCCCGCACCATCGGGCCGGTGACGGCGACCTCGGCCAACTGGAAGGTAATGGCGCGGGCGTGGCGGACGACGCGGGCGCCGATCTTGATCAGCTTGAGTTGCAGGCTGGTCAACGACCAGTCCGCCATGGCCTCGGGCAGTTCGATGCAGCGCAGGAAGGTTGCCAGGTTGTAGGCCAGCG
>NZ_JBGOSN010000178.1:0-684 GCF_046335115.1 Paracoccus sp. P2
CCGATCTTGATCAGCTTGAGTTGCAGGCTGGTCAACGACCAGTCCGCCATGGCCTCGGGCAGTTCGATGCAGCGCAGGAAGGTTGCCAGGTTGTAGGCCAGCGCGTGCAGTTGCAGCCGCACCTCGTTGTGCCGGAACTTCCGGCATGACAGCCGCGTCCAGCGAAAGGCATATTTGCCTTCCTTGATGTGCTGCTCTGCGGTGCCGCGCTGGTTGTAGAACCTCACCACCCAGTCTGGCTCCATCGGCAGGTTGGTGACGATGAAGCCGACTTTGGGGAACAGCTCGCCCGGATGCCATTCGATCTTGGCGATGACGCGGCGCGGCTTGTCCCAGGACGCCGCCTGATACTCGAAGTCCTCGAAGAACCGTTTGACCTTGGTCAGCGAAGGCCGTCCCACGGGCCGTGTCAGCCGATGCGCGATCTTCTCGCGCAAGACGGCGTTGGCGGGCAGACGGATGGCGTAGAAGAACCTGGCTTCTTCCAGCCGCATATAGATCGCGGGGATCGCGTAGGCAGCGTCGGCCCGGAAGAAGCGTCCACCAAGGTCGCGGCCAGCATATCGGGCAATGACGGGATCAAGGACATCCCGCCAGCCATCGGCGCTGTGGACATTGCCGTTACGCAGGGCGCAGCGCTCCAGCATGCCAAACTGGTTGAACAAGAAGATGGGGTGATAGCAG
>NZ_JBGOSN010000179.1:0-671 GCF_046335115.1 Paracoccus sp. P2
AAAAAGAGACTTTCGATCTGCAAGCGACGCTGACCTGATATCTGCAAGACTCCTTAGCGCGGGTTAGCTCGTTTCAAGCCAGGAAAGGGCCATAGCGTCATCGGGCCATGTGCCCCACCTATCGCCCCGCCCTGCCAACGACTGGCAACATTCTGGTACCGGATCTTCCGTCTAGCAGGAATCCTACCGCCTCAGCCAATTCATCTAAGTCAATAAGAAGATGATATTTTCTGTTCTCACGAACGGGATCTTTCCGGACCTTTTCGACGGAATAGCCTAGATTGGCTCGCGACCTGCTTCGTCATGGCGGTTGGGCGACGGACGGGGTTATGCCCCAAGAGATGTCCCAAGCTGCCCCCACATGAAGGATTCGCCCGTACTACTGACGGAACTCCCTCAGACTGGTAGAGCCCTCAAACACCACGCCAGATCAAGATAAGCGTGGGAGAAGAAACTGGGTAAACGAGTCAGCTTTCGTTCTTGCCGAACAGTCTGCCGCGTAGGCTGCTGATAGCCGTGCGGGTGCCGTTGACCAAACGCAAGATGATAACGGACGCCCCGAGGGACAGTAACCGGCCGATTGTTACCGCGGCGACTGAGCCTTGATGCGGGCGACGAGTTCCGCGTCATCGACAAAGTCGTCGAGGAACGCGTGCCAGGTTTCGGTGGTG
>NZ_JBGOSN010000180.1:0-659 GCF_046335115.1 Paracoccus sp. P2
ACATATTCGGGTAGTTCGGCCCGTCTCCGCCCTGTGGGGTTGTCCAGTTGATGTTCTGGGAGGGATCCTTGATGTCGCAGGTCTTGCAATGGACGCAGTTCTGGAAGTTGATCTGGAAGCGCGGGCCGCCCTCGCCCTCCAGCACCTCATAGACCCCGGCCGGGCAGTAGCGCGTCGCCGGCTCGGCATAAAGCGGCAGGTTCACCGAAATCGGGATCGAGGCGTCCTTCAGCTTCAGGTGGCAGGGCTGGCTTTCCTCGTGGTTGGTGAAGGAAAACGCCACGTTGGTCAGCCGGTCGAAGCTGAGCTTGCCGTCCGGCTTCGGATAGTCGATCGGCTGGAAATCGGCGGCCTTGCCGGTGGCCTCGGCATCGGTCTTGCCGTGCTTCCAGGTGCCCAGCGGGTTCCAGCCAGTCAGGTTCGCCACCCACATGTCGAAGCCGCCCAGCGCCAGGCTGGCCCAGAGCCCGAGCTTCGACCAGAGCGGCTTGACGTTGCGGACCGGCTTCAGGTCGCGGGCGATGGGGCCGGAACGCAGGTCGGCCTCGTATTCCACCAGCTCGTCGCCCGCGCGGCCGGCGGCGATGGCGGCGGCCGCCGCCTCGGCCGCGGCGATGCCCGAGAGCATGGCGTTATGGTTGCCCTTGATGCGCGGCACG
>NZ_JBGOSN010000181.1:0-648 GCF_046335115.1 Paracoccus sp. P2
CCTGGCAGGGTGAGGGCCTGCACCCGCGCGACTACGTGACGATCGTTCCCGCCGGCTCGGCGGACGGAACCTATGCCGATTACGATCGCATGCAAGGTCGGAGGGAGGGCGAGCTTCGCGCGCCTGCCGAGCCTGGTCTCTATGAGGTGCGCCTGCAATTGGACGCGGGGGATCGCGTACTCGCCCGCACCCCGGTCGAGGTGATGGATGGTAATGTTTCGCTTGACGGACCGGACAGGGCGCGGGCCGGCGCCGAGATTACGCTATCCTGGACCGGTGCCATACATCCGCGCGACTACATAGCCATCGTTCCCCGCGGCACACCGGACGGCGAGCAAAGTGGCTATCGCCGTATTCAGGACGAAGATCAGGCCACGTTCACTGCACCCGCGGAGCCTGGTGCCTATGAAATCCGCTACCATTTGGACCGCGGCGATCGGGTCATGGCCCGGCGACCGCTCGAGGTGCTGGCGGCGGATGCGCCGATAGACGAGGGTGCCGGGCTTATGGTTCCTGGTACAGCAAGGCCGGGCGACATCGTTACAGTTTCGTGGACAATCGAAGCTGGCGATGCCGACCGGCGCGTGGCGCTGGCACGAGCTGATGCGCCCGACTTTACCTGGATTACAGTCCATCACGTGGGCGACG
>NZ_JBGOSN010000182.1:0-640 GCF_046335115.1 Paracoccus sp. P2
CCAGTGTTTCCTCGTCGATCCCGAGATGGATCTTGCGCCAGACGCGCCGTTTGGGTCCACCATGCTTGCGGGCGTGCCACTCGCCTTCGCCCTCGACTTTGATGCCCGTGCTGTCGATCAGCAGGTGCAGCGGCCCCTTGGAGCCGCGATACGGGATGTTCACGGCCAGGGTCTTCTGGCGGCGGGACAGGGTGCTGAAGTCGGGCACCGCCCAGTCGAGGCCGACCAGCCGCAGTAGGCTTTCGACGAAGCCTGTCGTCTGCCGAAGCGCCATGCCGAACAGCACCTTCATCGAAAGGCATGTCTGGATGGCGGCATCGCTGTAGGTCTGCTGGCGGCCACGCCTACCTGTCGGCGCGGCATCCCAGCTCATCTCGGGATCGAACCAGATCGTCAGCGAGCCGCGGCGCTTGAGCGCTTCATTGTAGGCTGGCCAGTTCCTGGTCCTGTAGGTCGGGGGTGTAGGTCTGCTCATGTATCCCAGCTACCACGCTGGATTCATGAGATGAATCCCACACGGGATTTGTGCAACAGAGCCTTGTGAATCCAGTATGGTAGCTGGAGGGCATGAGCAGACCCACACCCCCCGCATACAAGACCAGGAACTGGCCCACATATAACGAAGCGCTCAAGCGCCGCG
>NZ_JBGOSN010000183.1:0-638 GCF_046335115.1 Paracoccus sp. P2
CCCACATTCTCCAAGTAAGTCGCTGATTTCGCTGTCGTAATCGTGATATTTCGCATATAAATCATGGCGTTGACGGCTGCGAGGGGCGCGTTTCATGGATCACCTGGAGGGTGCGGGCTTGGCGCGGGGAGATCGGGTTGATTTCGACCGCCGTGTGCGTCTGGAGTTCCGTGGTGCGCAGATCAGTTCAGACGGTGGCCTGCTGGTGATGCGCGAGCTTGATGACGTGCTCGGCCTGTCCAATCTGGCGTCGGAGGCGCTGCGAGACAGCCGCACCGGGAAGAACACGCTCCATCGGCTTGACGGATTGTTCCGGCAATCGGTGTTCGGACGACTGGCCGGATACGAGGATGTGAACGATGCCGACCGCTTGGCCCTCGATCCCGTGATGCGTCAGGTCGTTGGCGGCAGGGCCGTCGAGGCGCAAGCTGCTTCGGCATCGCAGATGGGACGGTTCGAGACCGAGACGCTGGCTCTGGCCGCGAACCGGGCGGCGCTGGCCGATCTGAACGGCCAATGGATCGACCGGTTTCATGACCGCAACGGGTTGAAATACATCGTGCTGGACATGGACAGCTCGGTCAGCCCCACCCACGGCGATCAGGAAGGTGCTGCCTGGAACGGGCATTTCGACTGCA
>NZ_JBGOSN010000184.1:0-628 GCF_046335115.1 Paracoccus sp. P2
GATCATCGGCATCCTGGCAGAGCATGAGGCAGGCGCGAAGTGCGCTGACCTGTGCCGCAAGCACGGCATGTCGGAAGGCACCTTCTACAACTGGAAGGCCAAGTTCGGCGGCATGACGGTGTCGGAGGCGAAGCGGCTGAAGGGGCTCGAGGATGAGAACGCCAAGCTGAAGAAGCTGCTGGCCGAGCAGATGCTGGATCTGGCGGCGATGAAGGACCTGGTTGCAAAAAAGTGGTAGGGCCCGCCGTGAAGCGTGAAGCCGTTGCGTATCTTCGGGCCGAGCATGGCCTCTCGGAACGGCGGGCCTGTCACATCGTCGGCGCGGATCGAATGATGATCCGCTATCGATCCCGACGCGCGCCGGATACGGCGTTACGCGGTCGGTTGCGGGACTTGGCCAACGAGCGCCGGCGGTTCGGTTACCGGCGCTTGTTCGTATTGCTGCGCCGCGAGGGCGAGCCCTCGGGGATCAATCGGATCTATCGGCTCTACCGCGAAGAAGGGCTGACGGTGCGCAAGCGGAAGGCGCGGCGCAAGGCGGTCGGAACACGGGCCCCTATCCTGGTCGAGGCGCGGCCCAATGCACGCTGGTCGCTGGATTTCGTCCATGACCAGTTCGATTGCGGGC
>NZ_JBGOSN010000185.1:0-616 GCF_046335115.1 Paracoccus sp. P2
CGCGTCTCGTCGCAATCGCTCGTGCGCTACAAGACCAATGACTACTCGGTGCCGGTCGCCTTTGCCCATCAGGATGTCTGGATCCGGGCTTATGTCCATGACGTGGTGATTGGCTGTCGGGGCGAAGTCATTGCCCGCCATCCCCGGTGCTGGGATCGCGATGAACTCATCTTCAACCCGATCCACTACCTGCCGCTGCTGGAGCAGAAGCTCAACGCATTTGATCAGGCCGCGCCGTTGCAAGGTTGGGAGCTTCCCGAGGAGTTCGCAACGTTGCGCCGGCTGATGGAAGCTCGCATGAACCGGCATGGCCGACGCGAATACGTCCAGGTCCTGCGGTTGCTCGAGACCTTCGATCTGGCTGACCTGCATGCCGCGGTAAAGCAGGCGCTTCAGATGGGCGCGATCGGCTTTGACGCCGTAAAGCACCTGCTGCTTTGCCGTGTTGAACACCGTCCGCCCCGGCTGGACCTGGACTGCTATCCCTATCTGCCGCGGACGACAGTCGATAAGACCAGGCCCGGGTCCTATATGCGGCTGCTGTCGAGCGATGCAGAGGACGCGGCATGAACGACGCCCCGGAAATCCTGCTCACCCATCACCTCAAGGCCCTGAA
>NZ_JBGOSN010000186.1:0-608 GCF_046335115.1 Paracoccus sp. P2
CAGGATTCATAACCAATAAATGACGGTTGCCGCGAGCGCGATGGCCGAGAGGAAGACCTTCGGGCATCTGTCGTATCGGGTTGCCACGCGCCGCCAGTCCTTGAGCCTGCCAAACATGATCTCGATGCGGTTGCGCCGCTTGTATCGGCGCTTGTCGTATTTGACCGGTGTCTTGCGCTGCTTTCGGCCGGGGATGCAGGCTCGTATCCCCTTGTCCTGCAAGGCTTCCCGGAACCAGTCGGCGTCATAGCCGCGATCCCCGAGCAGCCAATCGACCTTTGGGAGGCTGCTGAGCAACGCCCGCGCCCCGATGTAGTCGCTGACCTGCCCTGCGGTGACGAACAGGTCGAGCGGTCGGCCCTGGCTGTCACAGATGGCATGCAGCTTCGTGTTCATGCCGCCCTTGGTCCGGCCGACGAGGCGTCCACGCCCCCCTTTTTCACGGCCAAGCTGGTCGCGGTGCGGTGCGCTTTCAGATAGGTCGCGTCGATCATCACGGTCTTTTCCTCGCCGTGGTCGGCGGCCAGCCCGATCATCATCCTGGCGAAAATGCCTTTCTCGCTCCAACGCTTCCACCGGCTGTAGAGCGTCTTGTGCGGCCCATACTC
>NZ_JBGOSN010000187.1:0-578 GCF_046335115.1 Paracoccus sp. P2
CCTTCGGTCAGGTTCAGGCGGATCGGGCGGCCGCGGGCATCGACCACAGCGTGGATCTTCGCGGTCAGCCCACCGCGCGCGCGCCCCATGCAACGGGATCGCCCCCCTTTTTCGGGCGGTTCGCCCCATGCTGGTGAACCCGGATCGAGGACGGGTCGATCATCTGGACTTTCCCGTCATAAGCCTCTGACACGGCTTACAGAATGCGCGCCCAATGGCCCGCCTTGCGCCAGCGGCTGAAGCGGTTCACGCAAGCCGTATAGGGGCCGTAGCGCGCTGGAATGTCCGCCCAGGGCGCCCCCGTCCGCAGCCGCCAGAAGATGCCGTTCAACGCCCGCCGGTCATCCACCCGCTTCACGCCGCGCACCTTCGTTGGCAACAAAGGCCGGATCACCTCCCGCTCGAGATCCGTCAGATCGAAGCCTGCCATCCCACCTCCTCATGCATGTGCAGAAGTGAAGCACAACTCAGCCCGCACCGGAATCCCGTCTCCGGAATCCCGTCTATGGGTATGTGACCTAGGGCGCCCCTGACCGGTCCGCGCCCTGCGCCCGCCGCGTGGCAATGCTGCGCCACAG
>NZ_JBGOSN010000188.1:0-574 GCF_046335115.1 Paracoccus sp. P2
GCAGTCTATCTCTAGCAGTCAACTGAATTTCAAGCCCTTTTGATGGCGCGTGATCAAAATTTGTATTGACGACAGTGACGAGCCCATGGGGTCGCCTAGACAGAGCCATCATCCCCTATACCCACAGCAAAGTATTAGAAGAAGCGATGAAGCAGGCTGCTGTTGAGGTGGTCGGTCGGGAAATTCCCTTGGAAGCAAAGGCTCTGGGGCTGGACCATGATAGCTGGAAGGATGACCCTGTTTATGTTCGACTGGATTTCCAGACATGCCGAGAGACGGAACGCTGTGAGGGATACCTGACGAGACTCAAGGAGTGGGAGAATACTACCAGAAGAGAAGTGGTTCCTTTCAACATCCTCTAAGAGAAGATAAGAAAGAAGAGAATTAAGAAGGAGGAGAATACACGAGGAGATTATCCATGCTTCTTCTTCTTCTTCTTCCCTTCCTTCCCCTTCCCCTTCCCCTTCCCCATGGCTCTGTTGCACAAATCCTGTGAGGGATTCATCTTGTGAATCCAGTATGGTAGCTGGAGGGCATGAGCAGACCCACACCCCCCGCATACAAGACCAGGAAC
>NZ_JBGOSN010000189.1:0-573 GCF_046335115.1 Paracoccus sp. P2
CTGTCTAGGCGACCCCATGGGCTCGTCACTGTCGTCAATACAAATTTTGATCACGCGCCATCAAAAGGGCTTGAAATTCAGTTGACTGCTAGAGATAGACTGCCTGCACAGTTCGGTCTTGGAGGTATAGATGAAGCTGTTCCCGAACCATGCCGCCTTCCTAGTCACGATCTCCCTACTGGCCGCATGCTCGCCAGCGGTGACGATCACTAGCCGCTCAACGGGTCAACAGGGAACAGGCACCCTGGAAAACACCGCGTTCGGCAATTCAGGGAAAGCGAACCTTACTATCGGCGACGAACAATACACCGGCACATGGATGGCCGTGAGAGACACCGGCGTTCTGGGATTTTCAGGCGATGCCGGCAACGGAAACGCAATCCTCCGCTCCAACAAGGGGAGCCATATGACCTGTCAGTTCAGGTATAGCATGAAGACGTATAACGCCTTGGGAACGTGCACCAAAGACGAAAAAGAGACTTTCGATCTGCAAGCGACGCTGACCTGATATCTGCAAGACTCCTTAGCGCGGGTTAGCTCGTTTCAAGCCAGGAAAGGGCCATAGCGTCATCG
>NZ_JBGOSN010000190.1:0-567 GCF_046335115.1 Paracoccus sp. P2
CAGGGCAGGCACCACCATCAACTGACCGTGGACGACCTGCATCCGCCCTGGCATCGCGGATATCCGGGTTTCTTCGGGGCTCGGGCAGCGGCCTCGCCATCCGCCGTCAGATTGCCCCGGCCAGATGCAGCCCGAGGCCAGCCAGTGCCGCGCCACCAAGCACGAGGCCGATGCCGAGTTTCAGACGGAACACCGCGATGATAGCCAGCGCTGAAAGGGCCATCGCCCAGGCATCCAGCGTGCCCGGTACAGGGACGCTGGTCGAGATCGGCCCCCAGTTGAAAGGCTCGACCTCGCGCCAGATCACATGGATCGCGAACCATATCGCGAGATTGAGGATCACCCCCACGACCGCCGCCGTGACCGAAGCCAGCGCCGCCACGAGCGCCCGGTTTTCCCGCAGCCCTTCCATGAACGGCGCCCCGAGCAGAATCCAGGCGAAGCAGGGCGCGAAGGTCACCCATGTCGTCAGGATGCCCCCAAGCGTTGCCGCCAGCAGCGGCATGGCCCATCCGGCCTCGCGCATTGCCCCTATGAAGCCGACGAATTGCAGCACCTTGATCAGCG
>NZ_JBGOSN010000191.1:0-563 GCF_046335115.1 Paracoccus sp. P2
GCGGCGGGCTGACGACGCAACCCCATGCGGCCGCGGACGCGTTCGGCCGGCCGATCCGGGTCACGATCACGCCCGGCCACTGGGCCGACAGCCCGCAGGCGAAAGGGCTGATCTGCGGCCTCACCGGCATCGGCCATGTCATCGCAGATATCGGATGCGACACCGATGCCCTGTGCCGGTTCATCGCCGAGGAGATGCGGGCCACCGCCCAGATCAAGCCCAACCACAGCCGGACCAACGCTTCCGACGCATCGCCCTTGGAAGCGAGAAGATCGTCGGATCCTTCAAAGCCTTCACAGACCGCGCATGCGCCATGGCCTGGATCAATCAAATGAAGACGTCGTCTAGAGCAAATTTGACGAACACCGGGTCGCTTTGAGGATTCACGCGATGAACAATGTCTGTTTCACTGCTCCTGTGATTTGCCAGGAGGAGATGATGACGAGGAGCCTGAGACGATGAGCCTGAGCGGAGACCTTCGCGGTCGGGTAATTGCAGCGATCGAAGATGGGGTTTCGACGCGGGAGGCGGCACGAGGCTTCCGCATCGGCATCTCGACGGCC
>NZ_JBGOSN010000192.1:0-529 GCF_046335115.1 Paracoccus sp. P2
ATCAGTTCTGGTGGAACCGGGCCGCCGCTGCGCCGCGTCAGGCGGTGCATCGCGCTGTCGATTACGGCTAGCGGCGTGCGGAACTGATGGGCAATCAGGTCGGCGAACCGGCGGTGGTTCTCGGAGGTTTCGCGTTCGCGTTCCAGATCGCTGGCGAGCTTCTCAGCCCGCAGGTGGTCCAGCTGTCCGCTCATCAGCCGCCTCTCACGATCGATCAGGATTGCCACCAGCCCCAATCCCGCTACAGCAGCCCCCAGCACTGACATCAGCGCAAGCAAATGCAGGTGCCTCAGGCTGTCCAGGCGCGTGGCCTGACTCTGCCATTCATGGGACATCACCAGACTCGCCTTGGTCCTTAGTGCAGCGACCAGCGCCGTGACATGTGCCCGCAGCGCGGCCGGATCGGCACCTTGCGCGGGGTCAAGCGCCAGAAGCCCACTGCGCCAGCGTGCAAGTGTTTCGGACACTCCCGCATTCTCGAGAAAGCGACGTTGCGGCCCATCTTCCAACAGCGTCAGCCGCGAAACCA
>NZ_JBGOSN010000193.1:0-524 GCF_046335115.1 Paracoccus sp. P2
GAATCCATGCGGTTAGACGGGCTGCATGAGCAAGCCCGAGCCCGCCCGCTACCGCACAACGAGCTGGCCCGCCTACAATGATGCGCTCAGGCAGCGCGGGTCGCTGCTGATCTGGCTGGACAAGGAGATGGCCTGGCACGCGCCGCATGAGGGTCGCCCCGGGCGCCCGCCGGTCTTCTTGAATGCGGCGATCCTGTTCTGCCTGTCGATCAAGGTGCTGTTCACGCTGCCGCTCAGACAGGCCGCCGGAATGGTCTCCAGGCTGTTGCGGCTGGCCGGGCTGGACCGGCCCGTTCCGGACGATTCGACCCTGCGCCGCAGGCAGAAGACCGTGGAGGGGCATATCCCATCGCCGCGCTGCCGGGCCGCTGAACCTGCTGGTGAACAGCACAGGGATCAAGTTCCTCGGCGACGGGGAATAGCGGGCGCGCAAGCATGGTGTTCAGAGCCGTCGCCAATGGTGCAAGGTCCATCTGGCCATGGACACCGCCACATCCGACATCCGCGCGGTGAAGTTCACCCCC
>NZ_JBGOSN010000194.1:0-521 GCF_046335115.1 Paracoccus sp. P2
AGGGTCAGGACCCATTGATTTCTGCGAGGCTGCGTGATTCACGGTTCGAAAAACGAGCGGTGAACATGTCTGATCTCTTCTGGTTGACCGACGCCCAGATGGCGCGTCTTGAGCCCTATTTTCCGAAGTCCCACGGCAAACCCCGCGTCGATGATCGGCGTGTCTTGAGCGGGATTATCTTCATCAATCGCAATGGGTTGCGTTGGCGCGATGCGCCTGCGGAATACGGCCCCCACAAGACGCTCTACAACCGATGGAAGCGGTGGAGCGACAAGGGCATCTTTGCGCAGATGATGGCTGGCCTGGCAGCCGATCACGGCGAGGAAAAGACGGTCATGATCGACGCGACTTATCTCAAAGCCCACCGAACCGCGACCAGCATGGCCGCGAAAAAGGGGGGCGTGGACGCCTGATTGGCCGAACGAAGGGCGGCATGAACACCAAGCTGCACGCCGTCTGTGACAGTCAGGGACGCCCACTCAATCTTTTCGTCACCGCCGGGCAGGTCAGCGACTACATCG
>NZ_JBGOSN010000195.1:0-518 GCF_046335115.1 Paracoccus sp. P2
ATCAAAGTCGAGGGCGAAGGCGAGTGGCACGCCCGCAAGCATGGTGGACCCAAACGGCGCGTCTGGCGCAAGATCCATCTCGGGATCGACGAGGAAACACTGGAGGTTCGCGCAGTCGAGGTCACAGGGAGCCATATCGGCGATGCACCGGTCTTACCCGACCTGCTCAACCAGATCCCAGCGTACGAGCAGATCAGCAGCGTCACTGCCGACGGTGCCTACGACACCCGCAAATGCCACGATGCAATCGCTGACCGCGGCGCCCGCGCTGTCATTCCGCCTCGCAAGAATGCCAAGCCGTGGAAGACCGTCACCGCCGGCGCGGTCGCACGAAACGAAGCGCTGCGGGCATCGAAATACCTCGGTCGTGCTCTCTGGCGACGATGGAGCGGATACCACCGCCGAAGCCGCGTCGAAACGAAGATGCACTGTGTGAAACTGCTGGGGCAGCGCCTCATGGCGCGGGACTTCGACCGACAGGTCGCGGAGCTTCAGGTCCGTATCGCCGTTCTGAACGG
>NZ_JBGOSN010000196.1:0-501 GCF_046335115.1 Paracoccus sp. P2
ACCACCGAAACCTGGCACGCGTTCCTCGACGACTTTGTCGATGACGCGGAACTCGTCGCCCGCATCAAGGCTCAGTCGCCGCGGTAACAATCGGCCGGTTACCTGACATCAGAGCCCAGGAATAGATCATCCGCTTTTGGCCAGGGGTCGAAATCGGCGCAGGAACCTTAGAAAGACGGTTAACTCTTCCGAAGCATTGCCGCGTTCCCAGACCGCGGTGATCGGCAGCTTGGCGGGCATGTCGGTCAATTGGCGGATCGCGATGCCTTGCCGGGGCATGTTGCCGATCGCGCTGGAATAGATCGCGACACCGGCCCCGGCGATGACAAGGCCGAAGATGCCGTCGCTGTTGGTCGCCTCGAGCGATATTTCGGGCAGGAACCCACGCGCCCGGCATTCTGGGGTCTGCTGCCGGACGGTGCTAAATCCTACGCTAAGCCGATAAAACGCGCCTTCCGTGGTCCCTGAGGTTTCCGTTGGCATCGACGTAGCGATAGAGGG